>CAMWTI010000007.1 GCA_947177135.1 uncultured Porphyromonadaceae bacterium
TTGAGGAAGCTACAGCCGCCGACTCCACTGCCATGACGCTCTATGATCTTACCGGTCGCCGTGTGTCGGATCCGCGTCCGGGTCAGATCTGCATCACGTCCGACGGCCGCAAAGTCCGCTTCTGACCGACAGGGGCGGATCGGTGCCGGATCAGTACATCGGAGAAAACGGAGCTGACTGCCGCAGATGGCCGTTGGCACAGCCCACCCAGTCGGTTGATTTTGAGGTGTCGAGCTTGAGCACCGGCGCACCGGGCTGCAGTTGCAGTTTGCCAAGGTCCACATAAAACATGCCCGGATTGGTGGCGATGTCGAAATAGTAACGCAGGTCACGGTTGTTGGCAAACGATCTCCATTGTGTCGACGACACATTGGGTTCGGTCTCGACTTCATATTGATAGGGCACCGACACGTTCATCAGCAGACTGCGGCATATGCTCAGTCCGAGGTCTGCATTGCCGGTCTTCTCCACGTGCCGGAGGAAATAGGCGGCTCGGACAAAGCGGTCAGGGCTTTTCACTGTGCCTGGCAACATGTCGGCTCCTCCTATTTTGGTCCAGTATTCGTTTATTGCGAGCATTTTGGGGTATACTGGATCATTTGTGAGCACCGGCAGCGAGTCGGCATCGAATATATTTATAGTGCCATGATCAAATTCCACCACTGCGGTGTGGCCGGCGGCGTCGGTGATGGCCCAGTGGAGGGTAGGGGCCGTGCCGCTGTCGAACGTGGCGCCGCTGATCGAGAAGTCATGTCGCCGGATCACGTCGACAGCCTCCTGCGTGGTGGCGTTCTGATCCAGCAGCCACGCCACGAAGACCGACAGCGACATTGGTGAGCGACCTTTGGTGTCGGTGTTTTCATAGACTGTTCCTTTGCAGAACAGACTGTTGACCACCAGCCCCTTCTCGTTCATGCCCTCCGTCACTCCTCCGTCATAGCCGACGGCATATATGGCGCCGTATCGGCTGGTCCATCGTATGGCGTCAGGCTCGGGCGAACTGACTTTGTCCATGCCGCGTGGATAGACATAGAGATTGGTCGGAATCGGAGTCTTCCAGTCGAGTGACCGACCCACTATGTGGAGGCTGTCGGGACCTGAATATGCGATCATTGAGCAGGCTTCGGCGTCAGTGGCTGAGGCGAGTCCGGCTGCTGCGGTAATGACGGCACCGGCCAGAAAGGAGTTGAATTTCATGAGGCTTCAAAGTTTGTTATGCGGGTTCGTTCATACATTGAATCAACGCCGCTGAAGCCGGGAAAGTTCACAGAGAGGACGGAATTGTAAGGCACTTGCGTGCGGCAAACACATCGGGCGAAAACAGCCCGGTCAGTTCATCGGGCCGGCATGGAGCCGGTTCGGGAATCAGCCCGGCCAGATGGGCGCAGATGCCGATGATCTCACCCGGGCCGTGGGTTTCGCGCAACCGCTCCATGGAGAGGCTGCTGTCGCGCTTGCTCAGGCGCTGGCCGGCCGCATTGCAAATCAGCGGCACGTGCATGAACTCCGGCGTATCGAAGCCGAGCAGCCCGTAAAGATATATCTGCTGCGCGGCCGACAGCAGCAGGTCGCATCCGCGCACCACTTCCGTCACTCCCATCAATGCGTCGTCAGCCACCACCGCCAACTGATAGGCCCAGGCGCCGTCGGCGCGGCGCACCACAAAGTCGCCGCAGTGACTCGTCAGATTGACGCACTGCGGGCCATAGACGCCGTCGACAAACCGGATTTCGCGGTCGGGCACCCACAGACGCACGGCGTGCGGACCGGCCGGCTCCGGGCCATGATGCGGCATGGTGGCCGGCCGGCAGCGGCCGCCATAGATGATCCTCCCGTCGGACTGATGCGGAGCCTGCGTGGCCATGATGTCGGCGCGGCTGCACACGCATCCGTAGGTAAGTCCCGTGGCTCGCAGACGCTCGAGCACCGATTCATATATCGGGCCGCGGAGGCTCTGGCAATATGGGCCACGCTCGCCGATGCCGTCCACCCCGCCTTCGTCCCAGTCCAGCCCCAGCCAGTGCAGATCGTCTTCGATCAGCCGGGCATACTCCATTCTGGAGCGCTGCGGGTCCAGATCTTCGATGCGCAGAATCCAGCGTTTGCCGGAGCGGCGTGCCGACAGCCAAGAAATCAAGGCCGCGAAAACGTTGCCCAGATGCATTCTGCCGGTAGGCGACGGCGCAAACCGTCCCGCCCCGCGCTGAAAAAAGGAATCGGACGGCAGGCCGCCCGATTCCATGGTTTCACTGGATAACATCGGCATATTACATTATGCCGCGTTCGCGGAGCTTGCACTGCCAGGCCCAGGCCGAACGCATGGTATCGGCCAGAGGAGTGTCGGCCACCCAGCCGAGCACCTGATTGGCATGCGAGGGATTGCCCCACACTTTTTCAATGTCGCCTGCGCGGCGGCCGACGATCTTATAAGGCACTTTCACGCCTGTGGCCTCTTCAAACGTGTTGATCAGTTCAAGCACGCTGACTCCGTTGCCGGTGCCGAGATTGAAGATTTCGATCTTGTCCGATTCGGGATTCTCGAGCATGCGGTCCATGGCCTTGACATGGGCTTTGGCCAGGTCGACCACGTTGATGAAGTCGCGGATGCATGAACCGTCGGGTGTGGGATAGTCGTTGCCAAACACACTCAGTTCCTTGCGGATGCCGATGGCGGTCTGTGTGATGTAGGGGATCAGGTTCTGGGGCACACCGTTGGGCAGTTCGCCGATCTCGGCCGAAGGATGCGCGCCGACCGGATTGAAATAGCGCAGGATCACGGATTTGAACGGAGCGCCGGCGTTGATCACGTCGGTGATGATCTCTTCCGAAATCTGCTTTGTGTTGCCATAGGGCGAAGTGGCCTTCTTGATGGGGGCCTGTTCGGTCACCGGATTCTCGTCAGGCTCGCCATAGACGGTGCATGAGGAGGAGAACACGATGCCCTTCACGTCATACTGCGCCATGCAGTCGAGCAGGTTCATCAGAGTGTTGAGGTTGTTGCGGTAGTAAAGCACAGGCTTCTCCATCGACTCGCCCACGGCTTTCGAGGCGGCGAAGTTGATGATGCCTTTGATGCCGGGGTATTCCTTGAAGAGCTTCTGCAGCGCATCCATGTCGGTGCAGTCGGCCTCGACAAAAGCAGGGCGGATGCCCGAGATGCGCTCGATGCCGTCGAGCACCTCTTTGTTTGAGTTCGACAGATTGTCAATGATCACGACCGAATATCCGGCGGCCTGCAGCTCGACAGTTGTGTGCGAGCCGATATAGCCGGTTCCTCCGGTCACCAGAATAGTGCCTTTGTTCATGATTACAATATATGAATGAATTGATAAAATTTCATAGATGACACGCAAAGATACTGCTTTTTTCCGGAATCAGTCAGTATAATTGCCATAATTATTATAAAAACCTGTAAAATTTTGGCCAGAAAAGTTGTAACTTTGCAGGCATATGATTGAAGTTTCGGATGTGAGAAAGCGATATGGCGACCTCGAAGTGCTCCGCAGAGTCAGTCTCAAGGTGGAGCGTGGAGAGATTGTCTGCATTGTCGGGCCGAGCGGAGCCGGCAAGTCCACTCTGTTGCAGATCATCGGATCGCTCGAGCGTCCTGACTCAGGCAGAGTGGTCATTGACGGGCAAGATGTGTTTGCCCTGTCGGACAGTCGCCTGGCAGCTTTCCGCAACCGGCGCATCGGTTTCGTGTTTCAGGCCCACAGGCTGCTGCCGGAATTCACCATGACAGAAAACGTGGCGCTACCGGCCATGATAGGCGGCGCGTCACACGCCGACGCCATGGCTCGCGCGCGCACTCTGATCGACAGGCTCGGGCTCGGACACAGGGCCGGTCACAGACCGGCCGAACTGAGCGGCGGCGAATGCCAGCGGGCAGCGGTGGCGCGTGCGCTGATCAATAATCCGTCGGTGATTCTGGCCGATGAACCGTCGGGTGCGCTTGACTCCAGAAACCGGGCCGAGCTGCATCGCCTGCTCTTTGATCTGAGGCGTGACCTCGGCCATACGTTTCTGATTGTGACTCATGACGAGGGACTGGCCGAAGGATCAGACCGGATAATCCGCATGGCCGACGGTCTCACGCAATAATCAGACAGCCATTTACGTTATCCGATAGTATGAAAAAGGCTCTCCATATTATTGCCACAATGTGTCTGTTGGCTGTTCTGGCGTGGTCCGCGCCTGAAGCGCTGGCCTTTGCCCCCGAAATCTATACGCAGGAATCGGTGCTCGCCTCGGGACGTTGGGTGCAGATTTCGGTCGGTTCGACAGGCCCTCACCGCATCCCTGCCCGCAAACTGGCAGAATGGGGCTTCCGCAATCCGCAGTCCGTTAGGGTTTTCGGCTATGGAGCCGCCACGATTTCAGATCACTTGTCGGCAGAAACGTATATCGACGATCTTCCGCCGGTGCCCGCCCTTTATGGTTCCGACGGCATAACTTTCTATGCTGTCGGCCCGGTCACGACTGAAATCAGCGGCACCGGCGACCTTGTCCATAATGTCAATCCTTACACAACCACAGGTTATTACTATCTCACGGAAATCGACGAAGCGCTGCCCGACGCCCACATCATCGCCCAGGGCGGCGACCCGGTCGATAATTCGTCCGCATCGGCCGAAGCCATGTCGCTGCTGCTGCATGAAGAAGATCTCGTCTCGCCGTCCAACATGGGCCGTCTGCTCGTCGGCGAAGACTTTGTCTATGTCCGCAGCCAGAATTTCACGTTCAATATGTCCGACCGCGTGGAATCGACGCCCGTCAGACTCGTCTGCTCGTTCATGGCCGGAGCGCCGTCATCAAGCTCGATCGTCCTGAGTGCCAACGACACAGAACTGCCATACACGATATCTGACAGGATTCCGGCGGCCTCCGGCACGGAAATTTACGGTGCTCTGGCCAACACTGTCAAGCGTTTTGTCCCCAACGGCGAACGTCTCACCATAAACGTGACCCACCAGCCGACAGGCGTTGTGAACCGCGCGAATCTCGACTATCTTGAGGTGAGCTACACACGCACGCTTCGGGCGCCAGCGGCCTCGGATCTGCTTTCATTCAGCACCGACAACGCCGAGACCAGGATTGAAAACGGCGCCGGACTCATCATCTGGGACGTGACCGATCCGCTCTCCGTCCGCTCCATGAGCCAGAGCGCCGGCGGGGCCTGGCGCAACAGATATGCGGGTCAGAGACTGTATGTGGCCTTCAGTCCGTCGGCCACTTTGCCGCAACCCGAATATCGCGGCACCGTGGCCAACCAGAACCTTCACGCCACTCCGACTCCCGACATGGTCATAATCACGCCGTCGGCCTATGCCGAAGCAGCCGAAAGGCTCGCAAAGTTTCACCGCGAAAACGAAGTGGAGCCGCTGACGGTCGAGGTGCTCAGACTCGACAAGGTGCTTCATGAATTCGGTTCCGGATCATTCGATCCAGGCGCGCTGCGACGCTGTCTCAAGATGCTCTATGACCGCGGACCGCTGCGGTTTGCCCTGATGATGGGAAAAGGCACGTTCGACAACCGCTGCGTCACTTCGGTCGGCAAGGCCATGCGCTCGCCGATGCCCATCTGGGTCAGTGAGGCGAGCCTGACAGAAAGCTCCGCATATTCCACCGATGACTATCTGGCGTATCTTGAAGATAATTCCGGTCTGCGCCCGTCGCAGGACAAACTGAGCATAGCTCTCGGGCGCATACCATGCACAACCCCCGCCGAGGCTGCTCTTGCAGTTGATAAGATCGAACAATATCATTCGCGCCTGCCCCGCTCCGACTGGCGGAACAAAGTGCTGATCCTTGCCGATGACGGCAACCGCGGAGTCCACATGACGCAATCGGAGAGCCTTTTTAAAAACGCCGTTAAGGCCAGCGGCGACAAATCGCTGCTGTTTGATAAAATATATATCGACGCGTATGACTGGCAGAACGGATCATATCCGATAGCCCGTTCTGAATTCTACCGCAGGCTTAACGACGGCACTATGCTATGGGTTTACGTGGGACACGGATCGCCCACGGCCCTGTGTGGCGACAATATGGTCACATATCTCGATATGTCGACACAGTTTTTTCTTCGTCACTGGCCTTTCTGCTATGCGGCTACCTGCTCATTCCTGAAATGGGACACCGACATAACCTCGGCTGCCGAAATGCTGTATTTCACCTCCGAAGGAGGCATTATCGGCGCAGTGTCGGCGCTACGTCCCGTCTATATTTCTTATAATGGCGACTTTACTGCCGCTTTCGGCACAGAACTGGCTACCCGTAATCCCGACGGACTTTTTCCCACGATGGGCGAAGTCTACCAGCGGGCCAAAAACAGATTGACAGACGATAACCGCCTGCGGTTCGTCTATATGGGTGATCCGGCGCTACGCACCGTGCTCCCGTCGGCTACTGTCAGGCTCGACAGCGTCAACGGCATAGCGGTGACTCCCGACGCACAGGTGACATTGCCTGCACGCGGACGCCTGACCCTGTCGGGTACGGTGCTCACCCCGACCGGGAAGATCGACACCGGTTTTAACGGCAGGATCAGCGCCACTCTTTTCGATGCAGACCGATCGGTTGTGTCGATGGGGCATGGCGAAGATGGCGAACAGGTGCCTTTCGACGTGCACGGCGACATGCTTCTGATGGCCGGAGGCAGTGTCAGCGAAGGTGAATTCTCCTTCAGCGTGCAGATGCCCTCGGATGTGGCCGACAATTTCAGGCCAGCCACTCTCAACCTTTATGCATGGTCGGAACAGACCGATGCTTCGGGCGTGTGTCGCGATCTGTATGTCTATGGATATGATGCCGAAACTCCGGCCGACGACACCGCTCCGGTGATACACTCTATGGCGCTCAATCATGAAAGTTTCAGCGACGGTGACCGAGTCAACACCGCTCCGATGCTATTGGCGTCGATAAGCGATGATTGCGGCATCAACCTGTCGGGCGCCGGTGTCGGACACCAGATAACCGTGACCGTCGACGGGGTAACGCAGTATTCCGGCGTATCGGGCTACTTCACGCCTGACGCCGAGCCTGTGGCCGGCGCCATGTCAGGCACCATCGCCTATCCGGTTCCTGAAATGGCCCCCGGTCGCCACTCCCTGAAGCTCCGTGTGTGGGATATTTCCGGCAATTACGCCGAACGCACCATTGAGTGCGTGGCCGAAGCGGGAATAGCACCCAAAATATTCGACGTATACACAGACACGAACCCCGCATCTGTGTCCGCGTCATTCTATGTCACCCACAACAGGCCCGACGAGCGCCTGACGGTGGAGGTGACAGTCTACAACCTGCTCGGACAGCCGGTGTGGAGCGCATCGGCCACAGGGCGCAGCGACATGCACACCTCCGCACCATTGCGCTGGGATCTCACCGACAATGCCGGACGCAGGGTCAACCGGGGAATCTATCTTTACAGAGCGACCGTAACCGAAGCCGACGGCAGCAGACACTCCACGGCCTCGCGGAAAATAGCAGTGACATCAGAACCATGAGCATAGAAAAACAGCAGGCAGTGACAATCTACTGCGCGTCATCGCCCGACGCGCCGGCACGCTTCATCCAAGCTGCCGAAGAACTGGGGCGCCTGTGTGCCGGCGCTGGTTTTGCCACCGTGACAGGCGCCGGATCCAACGGCCTGATGGGCGCGGTGGTCAAAGGAACGCTCGAAGCCGGCGGACGCGCCATCGGTGTCATACCGCAGTTCATGGTGGACCGCGGTTGGGCCAATCCGCACATGACCGAAATCCATGTGACCGATGGAATGCATGCCCGCAAGCGGATGCTTTCCGACCTGGGATGCGGGGCTATAGCCCTGCCCGGCGGAATCGGCACTATGGACGAGCTGATGGATCTGCTGACGGCCCGGCAGCTCGGCCTCTGCCGTAAGCCTGTGGTGATACTTGACGTTGACGGATTCTGGGACGGACTTCTCCGGCAGTTTGACCATGCGGACCTGACCGGAATGATGCGCCACAGCGGAATGGACGGAAATCTCTGGCAAGTGGCCAAGACGCCGACCGAAGCCATAAACATAATTATTGACAATACGGAATGTCGCTACTGCTGACGACCACATCATCAATCGCTGCAAATGGTGTCGATGTGCTCATGTCTGGCCTGATGCCGTCGCCGCGTCAGATCCTGCCGGGCTATGACTCCGGGGTGCTTGCCATGGCCATCGGGGCTTTTCTGCTCGCGACTATAGGGCTGGGTGGAGCCGGTAGGATATGGTCGATATTTTTTCACGATCTCACCCACGGCGGTCCGCGATCATCGATGGCGGCGACTGCCGAGCCGACCACCGGTGAACGATGGTCTGTCATTGTCATGCTTGTCCAGACGTTTGTGTGCGAGGGCCTTCTGATATTTTCCGCTGTGCATTACACAAGCAGCGTGCCTCTCTCCCCCCAGGCTTACTTCCGGTGTGCCGCTCTCTGTATGGCATGCTGTGCCATGCTATACTTCATGCAATGGCTCGGATATCGCATCGTGGCGTTCGCATTTGCCCCGCATCCCTCGTCCGACACCAAGATATGGCTCAGGGCGTTTGCCGCTACTCAGTCTATGCTCGGCCTCGGACTGCTCTTTCCTGCCATGGGGGCGCTGTTCTATCCTGCCGCGGCTACATTGCTGATATGCTGTGGCGCCGTCATGTATGTCGGTGCGCGAATCCTCTTTATCATTAAGGGCTTTAGGATTTTTTATGTTAATCCGTTTTCCCTGTTTCACTTTTTTTTGTACCTTTGCACCCTGGAAATTCTACCGTTGTGTGCTACAACGCACTTTGTCGTAGAATTTTCACGCTATGTTATAACATGAATATCCAGCCTTGTGGCTGGTCTAAAACTGACGAAACAAACCTGACACAGTAGTGGATATTAGAAAGATTTTGGTTTCACAGCCGAAGCCCGCTTCAGACAAGTCTCCCTATTTTGACATCGCCGCAAAATACGGCGTAGAACTCCATTTTTTGCCGCTCATCAGAGTGGAGGGCTTGTCGGCTAAGGAATTCCGCCAGCAAAAAATCTCGCTGCCCGATTTCAGCGCTGTGATTTTCACTTCCCGTGGCGCCGTTGATCACTTTTTCCGTCTTTGTGAAGAAATGCGCTATCAGGTGCCCGACACATTTAAGTATTTTTGCTCGTCGGAATCCATTGCGCTCTATCTGCAAAAATACACTCTTTATCGCAAACGTAAAATCTTCCACGGCCCGACAGGCAAGTTCGAGGATCTCATACCGATCCTTCAGAAACACCACAAAGAGAATTACATCTTTGCCGTCAGTGATGTCAGCAAAGACAATCTTGCAGGATTGGAAAAAAGCAAGCTGCGCTACACGCGTGCCATCATGTACCGCACGGTGGCCAACGAAATTTCTAAAGAAGAGATCGATGGTGATGACATGATCATCTTCTTCAGCCCCGAAGGCATCAAGGCTCTGCTCAAAAATTTCCCTGACTTCGTTCAGGGAGACAAGCGCATAGGATGCTTCGGCGCCGTAACCGCCCAGGCTATCCGGGACGCAGGTCTGCGTCTTGACATGGAAGCGCCCACTGTAAAGGCTCCGTCCATCACGGCCGCTCTCGACCAATATCTCGAGGAGGTCAACGGCCTTCCCGAAGCAAACGCCGAATGAGTCGGCTGGGACTGCATAAAGCGGAAAAACTCTGCTCTGCCACATCTATCGACGCCCTTTTCGCTTCGCGCGGCAAGGGCGCGCTGGCATTTCCGCTGCGCATGGTCTGGCGCAGCAATCCCCGGCGCGAGAGCGGAGCCGCGGTGCAGTTTCTTATATCGGTTCCAAAAAAACGCCTGCGTCATGCCGTTGACCGCGTCAAGATGCGGCGGCGCATCCGTGAGGCATATCGGCTTAACAGGCAGTTGACCGGACCGCTGGCCGACGGTTTGTGTATTGACGTGGCGTTCATATATGTCGCTTCTGAACTGCGGCCATATCGATGTGTTGAAGCGGCAATGCGGCGCCTTCTTCCAAAACTATGCGACACCTCTTCATTATCCCCGTCCGACTCTATCAGCTGATCATCTCCCCGATGCTGCCGCCTTCGTGCCGCTTCACGCCGACTTGCTCGCAATATGCCGTCGAAGCGCTTGAAAAGCATGGCGTAGTCAAAGGCGGATGGCTGACGCTGAAGCGCATAGCCCGCTGTCATCCGTGGGGCGGCAGCGGTTATGATCCGGTGCCATGATTCCGAAGGTCTCTGACATACACACCCACAATCCTCTGGCGGTCGACGCCATAATCAACCTTGCTCCCGGCATGCCAATGCGCCCTGACGCGCTCTATTCCGCAGGTGTTCATCCGTGGTGGGCTGTGGCTGACTTCGGATGGGTGGAGAGTATGGCTGCCGATCCCCGGGTGGTTATGATCGGCGAATGTGGCATAGACAGGCTTCGTGGGGCGCATTCGCCCGAAGAGCAGCTTGATATGCTTCGCCGCCACGCCGAACTGGCGGAGCGGGTGCGCAAGCCGCTGCTGCTGCACGTGGTGCGCGGCTATGGCGAGGTGATGGCCCTGCATCGCGAGATGCGCCCCAGCGTGCCATGGATAATCCACGGTTTCCGAGGCAAGCCGCAGCTGGCCAAGCAACTCACGGACATGGGAATACACATTTCGCTCGGCGCCCGGTTCAACCCCGACGTGCCAGCCGCTGTGCCTCCGTCGATGCTCCACCACGAAACCGACTGACGCCGCCCTGGCAATGCTGCCGAAAAAGTCTGTGGCGTTTACAAACGCAAACCATCAAAGTGCTGAGGTTCAGGGCGCCGGAGGGTGTTGATAACTTTTTTGATAAAAAATGTTCAATTTCGTAAATTATTTGCGGGATTTTTAGTAATTTTGAGGGCTAAAACACGAACGTCCACCATATGTCAGCCCTACAGCCATACCACATTCCGGCTCTGTTGCCTCAGGTGATCGACGCCCTCCGGGTGCGCCCCGACGGCATCTATGCCGACGCTACTTTTGGCGGCGGAGGCCACTCCCGCGCCATAATGGAACTGCTCGGACCGGAGGGACACCTGTATAGCTTCGATCAGGACGAGGAGGCTGTGGCAAACGCGTGGCCCGACGAGCGGCTCACCGTGATTCACGGCAACTTCCGCTACTTGGCCCAATATCTTCGCTTCTACGGGGCAGAGGGCGTTGACGGCATTCTGGCCGACCTGGGCGTGTCGTTCCATCACTTCGACGACCCCGGACGTGGCTTCTCGTTTCGCTTCAGCGGTCCGCTGGATATGCGCATGAACCGGCGCGCCGGAACTTCGGCCGCACAGCTTCTGGCCGAGTCCGACGAAGTGCGGCTGACGGAGATATTCCGCCTCTACGGCGAGCTGCGTCAGGCATCACGCATGGCCAGCGCCATAGTCAAGGCGCGGTCGGAGTCTCCGGTCGACACCGTTGAGCGTCTGCTTGAAATCGTGCGTCCGATGATCAATCCCAAAAACGAGAAAAAAGAACTGGCCCAGCTCTTCCAGGCGCTTCGGATCGTGGTCAATGACGAAATTGCCGCTCTGCGCAGTTTTCTGACCCAGGCGCTCAAGGCGCTCAAGCCAGGCGGACGCCTGGCTGTGATCACATATCACTCGCTTGAAGACAGGCTGGTCAAAAACTTCATGCGCACCGGCAATGTCGAAGGTCGCGAAAACAAAGACTTCTATGGACGCAATCTTTCGCCGCTGCGGCTGCTGAACTCAAAGCCAATCGTGGCCGACGAGGCCGAAGTAGGGGCGAATCCCCGGTCGCGCAGTGCCAAACTCCGTGCTGCGGAAAAACTCTGACCATTTCCCGTCTCCATCACCCCACCAACCCTTTAACTCCTCATCTGATGGCTGAAAAAGATTCGATTTTCACACGAGCGCTCCACGGCAGGATTCTAACCGGAAAGATGTTTACCCGCTACTGGTTTCAGCTGGTGGTCATTCTTGCCATGTTGCTCGTTTATATCACCAACGTTTTTTCCGTCCGCAGCAAGATGGAACACATAGCGAGGCTCAACGACCGGCTTGCTGTGGTGCAGACCGAGAGTATACGGGTGCGCGGAGACTACATGAGCCGCATCCGCGAAAGCGAGATGCGCCATATGCTCGACTCGCTGCACATCCCGCTGGCAGTGCAGCAGCAGCCTCCGTTTCATGCCCGGTCAAAATCCAGATAGTATAAGCCCGCCATGACCACATCTCGCCACAACACCTCGCCGAAGCCAAGGAAGCGGAGCAAACACGCCAGCATCATGCTCCGCTATCTGCTCATTACCGGAGCCATACTTCTGGCTGCCAGCTATATTGCGTTCTGTCTGTTCCAGAATACGGTGCTTCATGCCGACAAGTGGAACGAAAAAGCATCGCTTGAATTGTCGCGCACCGACAAGGTGCTCTATCCCGAGCGAGGTGACATACTGGCAGACGACGGCACCGTACTCGCCACCACCATGCAATACTACACGGCACGCATTGACTTTGGCTCAGAGGCATTCCGCTGGGAGGCCTATGTCAACGCGCTCGACTCGCTGGCCGAGTCGATGCAGGCGCATTTTCCGATCAAGGGCGGCGTGGCGGCGTGGGGCGACTCTTTGCGCGCTCCGTTGCGCAGGGCCGCTCATGGCAGAAAATCGCGGTCGTGGCGGCTGGTCAAAAACATCACCAACGCCGACTACCGGCAACTTCGTGACAGTTTTCCGTTTTTCCACTGGCTCGGAGCTGCCAAGTGCGGAATCATACGCGACAAGGTCAAGCGCCGTAAGAACCCCTATGGAGACATGGCCAAACTCAGCATCGGAGTGGTGAGCGAGCGTCGCGACGGTCAGATACACGGAATGTCCGGGCTGGAATACGCGCTTGATTCGCTGCTGTTCGGAAAGACAGGCGTCAGCAAGGTCGTGAATTTCACACGCGGGGTGGGCAACTGGACGCAGATTCCGGCTGTGAGAGGCTATGACGTAGTGTCTACGATCAATGTGCAGATGCAGGATATTCTTGAAAACGCTCTGCTTGACCGCCTCCGGTTTTGTCGCGCCGAATGGGGCACTGCGGTGCTCATGGAGGTCGAGACCGGCGAAATCAAAGCGATTTCCAATTTCGAAGAATATCCGCTCGGATCAGGTTCGGGACGATATGTTGAAGCCCGCAACCGCGCCGTGCAGCGTTTTGAACCGGGTTCGGTCGTGAAGCCGCTGAGCATGATGATCGCCGTCGAGGACGGCATTGTGCGCGACACTGCCCAGGTGATCCCGATCGGAGCAAGCTATCGCGCCTACGGCCAGGGAAAACCGATCACCGACTCGCATTTCAACTCTGCGCTGACGGTGACGGGTATAATCGAGCAGTCATCAAACATCGGAATGGCCAAGATCATCTCCGGAGCCTATAAAGATCCGAAGGCATGGGTCGACAGGGTGAGGCAACTCGGATTTCTTGAGCGCCTCCACACCGGCATCGGCGAAGAGACTGCGGCTTATTTTCCCGTCGTGCCTATAAATGCAGGCGGGCTGGTGACTCTCTCGCGCCAGACATACGGATATGCCACAGAAATTCCGCCGATCCACACTCTGAGCATCTACAATGCTATTGCCAACGACGGCCGATACGTGCGTCCGCGCCTGATCAAAGGTCTGCGGCGCGACGGTATCGATTCTATCGTGCCGGTTGATTATGTGCGTCCGCAGGCCTGTTCGCCACAGACGGCGTCCATCATGCGCGCCATGCTCGCCAAGGTTGTCAGCGGCTCGCGGGGAACTGCCAGATCGCTTCGTAACCCCTATGTAAGCATTGCCGGCAAGACCGGAACCTGCTATAGCATCGACTCCATAACCAAGAAGTACGACACGTCGCGCAAGCGCCTGGCCTTTTGCGGATTCTTTCCTGTCGAGAAGCCCCGCTACAGTTGCGTCGTGCTGATCTATCATCCTCGCCAGGAAGCCTTCGGCGCCGCATCTACCTCAGGCATGGTTCTGAAAAACGTTGCTCTTGGCCTCTACTCACGCGGATTGCTTGACAACACCAGCGACTATCGTGCCGACTCACCTGAAAAGCCTTCGGCACCGACTTTGTTCACCACTTCCGACGGGCATCTGTCGTCGGTGTTTGAATCGCAGTTCGGCGTCAAGTCGGCCATGTTCAAGACTCCGGTGAAGACATCGGCCGGAAGTGTGCCCGACGTGCTCGGCATGGGGCTTCGTGAAGCTGTGGCCACGGTGGAGCAGGCCCGCTATAACGTCAGGTTCACCGGCTCCGGACATGTCAGCTCGCAAGATCCCGCTCCCGGCACTCCGCTGTCGCGCGGGGCAACCATTAAACTCTATCTCTCGGAATAATGTATATATTCATATGAAACGTCTCCTTGAACTCATACGCTCAACAGCGGTAATCCGCACCATAGGGCCGAAAAATCCGGAAATCACGGCCATAACATTTGATTCGCGCAGTGTCACCCCGGGTGCGCTGTTTGTTGCCATCTGCGGCACTTCGGTCGACGGACACACCTTCATCCCGTTGCTCGAGCCTTCGGGCGTGGCTGCCATTGTCTGTCAGCGTCTGCCTGAAAAGCTGTCGCCGAGCATCACTTATGTGGTTGTGCCCGACTCGTCGGTGGCTCTCGGCGAAATTGCGTCAGAATGGTATGACCATCCGTCGCGAAAATTGAAACTGGTGGGTGTGACCGGCACAAACGGCAAGACCACCACCGCCACTCTCGTTTATGAAATGGCGCGTCTGCTTGGCCACAAGGCCGGATTGCTGTCTACCGTCAGAAACTATATCGACGACAAGCCGATGCCGACAAACCAGACCACTCCCGATGCGGTCAGCATCAACCGTCTGCTCGCCGAGATGGTGGCAGAGGGATGTACATATGCCGCCATGGAGGTCAGTTCACACGCCGCCCATCAGCACCGCATTGCGGGACTGACTTTTGCCGGAGGCATCTTTTCGAACCTGACGCGTGACCATCTGGATTATCACAAGACGGTCGACGCATATCTCAAAGCCAAAAAATCGTTCTTTGACGGACTGCCGGCTTCGGCATTTGCCCTGACCAACATAGACGACAAGGTCGGGCTGGTGATGCTTCAGAACTGCCAGGCGCGCCATTGCACATATTCGCTCCGCACCATGGCCGATTTCCGCGGTCAGATAATGGAAAGCCGTATCGACGGAACTCTGCTCAGCCTAAACGGCCATGAAGTAGAGACAATGTTTACCGGGCGATTCAACGCATATAATCTGACCGCCGTCTATGGAGCCTGCCGTCTGCTCGGATGGAGTGACGAAGATGTGCTCCGCAACATCAGTCGTCTGGTCCCTGTGGCCGGACGCTTCCAGGCTGTGCGCTCGTCACGCGGCGTCACCGCCATCGTGGACTATGCCCACACTCCTGACGCGGTGGTCAACGTTCTTACCGCGATCAGGGAAGTGAAACCCGCCCGCATCATCACTGTGGTGGGTGCCGGAGGCAACCGTGACGCCGGCAAGCGTCCGATCATGGCCTCAGAGGCCGCACGCCTGTCGGATCACGTGATTCTCACGTCAGACAATCCGCGTTTCGAGGATCCGCGTGCAATCCTGGCTGATATGGAAGCCGGGCTGGACTCGGCCGGCCTGCGCGAACGCGCCACCGTGATCGTCGACCGCCGCGAGGCCATAGCCGCGGCCGCCGCCATGGCTGAATCAGGCGATGTTATTCTCATTGCCGGCAAGGGCCATGAAGACTATCAGGAGATACAAGGCGTGAAACATCATTTCGACGACCGCGAGGTCATCACTGAAATATTTGCAGCCCAGGCCTGATGCTTTACTATCTGTTCACCCAGCTCGGATTGTGTGGCGAGACGTTTGCCCGCCTCACAGGCTATGTGACCGTGAGGTCTGTGGCGGCCTTTATCGTGGCGCTGCTCTGTGCCACTCTGATCGGCAAGCGCATAATCCGCCGTCTGCAGATCATGCAGATGGGCGAGATCGTGCGCAATCTCGGTCTTGCCGGCCAGACGAGCAAATCGGGTACTCCCACCATGGGCGGCATCATCATAATCCTTGCGATTGTGATTCCGTGTGTGCTCTTTGCCAATCTTGGCAATATATACATGATTCTCATGCTCGTTGCCACAGTGTGGCTGGGGGCGCTCGGATTCGCCGACGATTATCTGAAGTTCAAGCATCACAACAAGGACGGCATGTCGGGGCGCTTCAAGATCATCGGCCAGGTGGGACTCGGGCTGATCGTCGGTCTGACCATGATGTTAAGTCCGTCTGTGGTGATCCGCGAACACGCGCAGACCGACAGCGTTGAAGTTGCGGCCGGAATCGGCGATGACGTAGAAGTGGCCGAAGTGGCCCGTGTGATCAGCGAGGGACATGATGTGAAGAGCACTGTCACCACCATTCCGTTTGTCAAGGACAACAATTTTGACTATGCCATACTCACATCGTGGATGGGTGACCATGCCGAGACCGGAGGGTGGATTCTCTTCATCGTTGTGGTTATTCTGGTGGTCGCGGCAACCTCCAATGGCGCCAATCTGACCGACGGAATCGACGGCCTGGCCACCGGAGTGAGCGCCATCATAGGAGTGGCGCTGCTGATCATGGCTTATCTCGGTTCCAATATCATCTACTCCACATATCTCAACATCATGTATATTCCAGGATCGGAGGAACTGGTGGTCTACATGGCTGCATTTATCGGCGCGTTGATCGGATTTCTGTGGTATAATGCATTTCCTGCCGAAGTTTTTATGGGCGACACCGGATCGCTCACTCTTGGCGGTATCATCGCTGTATTTGCCATACTTATCCACAAGGAACTGCTCATTCCGCTGCTGTGTGCCGTGTTTTTCGTGGAGGATCTATCGGTGATGGTCCAGACTGGCTATTTCAAATATACGAAACGTAAATATGGCGAGGGCCACCGTGTGTTCAAGATGGCCCCGCTTCACCATCATTTTCAGAAAATGGCCCAGCCTGGCGCCAAAGTGCTCATCAATTCGCCCGCCCGCGAGATCCATGAAGCGAAGATCACTATCAGATTCTGGATCATCTCGATAATTCTGGCGGCATTAACCTTTGCAACTTTAAAAATACGATAATGAAAGCAGTACAGAAGAAACGTCTTGTTGTGCTCGGCGGCGGTGAGTCCGGTGTCGGGGCCGCGATTCTCGGCAAAGTCCGGGGGTATGACGTGTTTCTTTCCGATTCAGGCACTATCGCTCCGCATTTCCGTTCGCAACTTGAGACCGAAGGCATTGCATATGAGCATGAAGGGCACACGCCCGAACTTATACTCAATGCCGACGAAGCAGTCAAAAGCCCGGGCATTCCGCCGACGGCGCCGATTGTCATGCAGCTCAAAGAAAAAGGAGTGCCGGTGATATCGGAGATAGAGCTGGCCGGACGTTACACCGATTCCAAAATGGTGTGTATCACAGGTTCCAACGGCAAGACGACAACCACAATGCTCATTTATCATATTCTCCGATCGGCGGGCATTGACGCCGGACTTGCCGGAAACGTGGGCAAATCGCTCGCTCTTCAGGTGGCCCGTGATCCCCATCAGGTCTATGTGGTTGAACTCAGCTCTTTCCAGCTGGAAAATATGTATGATTTCAAGGCAAACGTGGCCGTGATGCTCAACATCACTCCCGACCATCTCGACCGATATGAGTATCATATGCAGAATTACGTCAACGCCAAGTTCCGCATAATCCAGAACATGACTCCTCAGGATGCTTTTGTGTTCTGGCAGGATGATCCGGTGATACGCCGGCAGCTTGAGCGTGTGGAGACCGAGGCCCGCCTCATCCCGTTTGCAGAAACCGAGGAGGAAAACACAAAAGCTTATATAGATGCGGAAAACGAATTGGTGATCAACGCCGAGAACCAGCCTCTGGTGATGCCGCGCGCCGATCTGGCGCTCAATGGTCTGCATAATCTGTATAATGCCATGGCGGCCGGATTATCGGCCACGCTGCTGCATGTGAAGAACGATGACATCCGCCGGGCGCTCTCTGACTTTGAAGGCGTTGAGCACAGGCTGGAATATGTCGACACCGTCGACTCCGTGCGCTGGATCAATGATTCAAAGGCCACCAACGTCAATTCCTGCTGGTATGCGCTCGAAAGCATGCCGGAAAGCCGTTCCACGGTGCTGATTCTTGGAGGCAAGGACAAAGGGAACGATTATTCAGAGATTTTGCCGCTGGTGCAGCGCAAAGTCAAGACAATAGTGGCCATGGGCTTGCACAACGAGAAGATAGAGGAATTTTTCGGCTCCAACGTTCCGGTCATATCCACTCACTCCCTGGCAGAAGCGGTGGACGCCGCGCGCAAGTCGGCTTCGGAGGGCGACACTGTGCTTCTCAGCCCCTGCTGCGCCAGTTTCGATCTGTTTAGTTCCTATGAAGAGCGCGGCACCCTCTTCAAGCAAGCAGTCAAAACCTTGAAACAAGTTTGATCGACAATGCCATATCGTAAAGCCGACGGCAGCATAGCCGCACCGAAACCGACACCCGCCGCCGACCGACAGGTCCTTCCGGTGAATCCGCCCGACACTCATATCTGGGGTGTCTACGGTACCATAGTATTTTTCTCGATCGTGGAGCTTTACAGTGCATCCTCGTTCGAGATTTCCAAGCACGGCCTTTATGGGCCGCTGCTCCGTCATGTCGGATTTCTGTTTATCGGTTTTTTGATGATTCTCGGCATCCAGCGCATCAACTACAAGCACTTCAAGCCGGTGTCGAAGGTGCTATATTGGCTCAGTGCCGTCGCCATGGTCTATGTGATGTTTTTCGGACAATATGTCAATGGCGCGCGCCGTGCCATGTCGATTGGCTTCATGTCGCTGCAACCGGCTGAGTTCATCAAGATCACCACGGTTCTGCTGCTGGCCACCATTCTCAGCGAATCCCAGCTCAAGAAGTCGGCGGTGCTTCGCAATCGCGGCATCATCTACTCGGCCGGCATAGTTCTCCTGTCCGGTTCGTTGCTGTTCAGCCAGGGCCTGACCAACACTCTGCTGCTCATGGCCATCAGTGTGTCGATGCTGCTGATCGGAGCTATCGAGTGGCGCAAGTTCTTCATTGTGTTGCTGGTCTATGGCGTGGCCGGAGCCGGTGCTGCCGCAGTGAAGTTCGCCCTCACCAAAGATCCCGGCCCTGAGGACAAGGCGCTGGTCCTCTATGATTCACAAGGCAATAAATTCGAGATCAAAGACGCTGTGGCCGCCGGATCCGGACCAAGCAGCCGCCTGGCCGACCAGACTTGGAAGGGGCGCATCAACAGCTGGCTTAACGACTCGGTGCCTAAATATGAGCAGCCCCTGACTCAGCGCAACCTACAGGAGATGCGCTCATATATGGCCCAGGCTCACGGCGGTCTGTTCGGCGTGTTTCCCGGCAATTCACGTGAGACAGCCCGGTTGCCGCTGGCCTTTTCGGACTATATCTATGCCATCATTGTCGAAGACCTCGGTCTGTTCGGCGGTCTGCTGGTGATGTTGTTATATCTGTGGCTGCTTGCGCGCGCCTACTGGATCGCGGCCAAGTGCAGCGAGCCGTTTGCCGCGTTTCTGGTCACGGGCATGGCTGTGATGATCGCTTTCCAGGCGTTGTGTCACATGGCCATCGTGTCTGGCGCCGGTCCTGTATCGGGTCAGCCTTTGCCGCTGTTTTCCAAGGGCGGCACAAGTATTCTTGTAACTTCGATCGCATTCGGCGTGATGCTCAGCGTGAGCCGCTATGCCGTGCGCGAGAAAAACACTGATAAAAAATGAAATATCTGATAAGCGGCGGCGGCACCGGCGGACACATATTTCCCGCACTTTCGATTGCCGGTGCACTGAAGCGCCGGGAGCCTGGCTGCGAGATTCTCTATGTGGGCGCTCTCGGACGCATGGAGATGGAGCGGGTGCCGGCTGCGGGCTATCGCATTGTCGGCCTGCCGGTGGCCGGATTTGACCGCCGCCGGCTTTGGCGCAATCTCGGAGTGCTGGTCAAACTCTGGAAGTCGATGCGGCTGGCCAGGCGCACACTGAAGGAATTTCGTCCTGATGCCGTGATCGGTGTGGGCGGCTATGCATCCGGCCCAGTGCTGAAGCAAGCGCAGAAAATGGGGATTCCTACGCTTATTCAGGAGCAGAATTCATATGCCGGAGTGACAAACAAGTTGCTTGGCAAAAAGGCATGCGCCATCTGCACTGCTTATGAGGGAATGGAGCGCTTTTTCCCGGCAGACCGCATTGTGCTTACCGGTAATCCGGTGAGAGCGGCGTTGTTAGCGTGCGACCGAACTCGCCAGGAGGCCAAGGCCGAGCTGGGCTTTCCGGCCAACAAGCCGCTGGTGTTGGTCGTTGGCGGATCGCTTGGAGCCCGGACCATCAACGAAAGCATTGCCGGGGGACTGCAGCAGCTGGCCGATGCCGGCCTGAGCGTCATGTGGCAGACAGGCAGGCTGTATGCCGACGAGTTCGTTCCCAAGGCTGCCGCCTATCCGCGCATCCACGCCATGCCGTTCATTTCAGACATGGCCATGGCCTATAAAGCGGCCGATCTGGTGGTGAGCCGTGCGGGAGCGGGCACAATTTCCGAACTGCAGTTGCTCGGCAAGGCCGCAATTCTTGTGCCGTCGCCTAATGTGGCCGAGGACCATCAGCGCAAGAATGCAGAAGCACTGGTGTGTCGTGGTGCTGCTGAAATGGTCGCCGACGTGGATGCGGCCGGCAAACTTGTTGGCGAGATCACGTCGCTGGCTGCCGACTGGCGCCGGCTCGGCGAATTGTCTGACAATGCACGCCAGATGGCGCTGCCCGATGCCGATGAGAAGATCGTTGACAGAATTCAAGAGATAATCCGTAATGATGAACACTGAAGAAAAGAAACATATATATTTTGTCGGTGCCGGAGGCATCGGCATGGCGGCGCTCGAACGTTATTTTCTGGCCCGTGGCTGCAAGGTCGCTGGCTATGACCGCACTCCTTCCGATCTCACTCTGCAGCTTGCGGCCGAAGGCGTGGCCATGGCATATGACGAGGATCCGGCGCTGATTCCATCGGACTTCCGCGATCCGTCGGCTACTCTGGTGGTCTATACTCCGGCTGTGCCCGACACCCATGCCGGCCTGCGCTATTTTCGCGATAATGGGTTTGAGACCGTCAAGCGCGCCGAGGTGCTCGGGCGGGTGACGCGCGAGAAACAGGCCCTGTGTTTTGCCGGCACTCACGGCAAGACCACCACAAGTTCCATGGCTGCCCATCTGCTCAAGGATGCCGGGGTGGGCTGCAATGCCTTTCTGGGCGGAGTGTTGCGCAATTACGGCACAAACTATCTGCTTGACGAAAAGTCTGACTTTGCGGTGATTGAGGCCGACGAGTATGATCGCTCTTTTCATCATCTGACTCCGTCGGTGGCTGTGATCACCAGCTCCGATCCCGACCATCTCGACATATATGGTACGGAGGAGGCCTATCTGGAGAGTTTCGCCCGCTTCACAGAGTTGATACGCCCTGGCGGCACACTGCTGATCCACACCGGTCTGAAAGTGGTTCCGCGAGTGGGCCGTGAGGTGAGCACTTTCACTTATGGCCTTGACAGCGGTGACTATCATGCCGCCAATATCGACGTGGCCAACGGACATATCACCTTCGACATGGTGACGCCTGGTTCAGTAATCCGCCACATCAGTCTCGGAGTGCCTGTGGAGATCAATATCGAGAATGCCATTGCCGCGTGTGCCGCAGTCTGCATCGCCGCCGGCACGCGCGTCAGCCCCGACGACGTGCGTCGTGCCATGGCCTCGTTTCTTGGCGCCAAGCGCCGCTTCGAGTTCTATCTCAGAGAACCCGGGCGCGCCATCATCGACGATTATGCCCATCATCCCGACGAGCTGAAGGCTTCGATCCGCTCGGTCAGGCGCCTTTATCCCGGGCGCCGGCTCACGGTTGTCTTTCAGCCCCATCTTTATTCCCGCACCCGTGATTTCGCTCCGCAGTTCGCCGAAGCGCTGTCGGAGGCCGACGAAGTTGTGTTGCTGCCGATCTATCCGGCCCGCGAGCAGCCCATGCCGGGAGTCACGTCGGAAATGATTCTGTCGCTGGTGACGTGTGCCGTCAGCCATATTGCCGAGCGTTCCGGTCTGGCCGACATGCTTGCCGGAATGAAGCCCGAAATACTTCTGACGGCCGGGGCCGGAGACATCAACCTTCTGCTACCTGAAATAACGGCCCGACTGTCATGATGAACAAACAGAGCATATTCTATGCCATCGCCACGATTCTGCTGGCCGTCTATCTCGGGGTGGCGGGAGTGTGGGCGTCGCGTCAGGCCCACGCCCAGAAGTGCGGAGGCCTTGAGGGCGGTTCGGTGCAAGTGGTCACTGATTCCGACCGGCCGGATCCGGGCTTTGTCACTCCGGAGGAGATGACCAGGCGTTTAGGCTCGTTGGCACAGACCATGCACGGCAGGCGTATCGACGACATAAACCTCGACTCGCTTGAGCGGGTTCTCAAGAGTTTTGACAAACTGGAAACCGCCATGGTGAACCGTCTGGCTAACAGTTGCATCCGCATTCAGGTGTGGCCGCTGGAACCGGTGGCCCGAGTGTGGAGCAAGGACGGTTCCCGCAGTCGCTACATAAACCGCGAAGGCAAGCAGATGGAGGCTGATGCCAGGTTCACGATCGACGTGCCCCAGGTGAGCGGCGAGTTTTCCGGTGACTTCGGTCCCGAACGCCTCATTCCGCTCTTCGACTGGCTCAGCATACACCCCGAATGGAGCCGCCTGATCACTATGGTGACAGTGCCCGACAGCTCGAACGTGATACTTGTGCCTGCCGTGCGCGGCCATGTCGTCAACTTCGGAGAGATCAGAGACATTGCCGGCAAATTCGACAGGCTCAAGACGTTTTATTCCGATGTTATGCCAGTGAAGGGGTGGGAGTATTACGACACGGTCTCAGTGAAATGGGATGGCCAGATTGTCGCTACACGACGCAAAAACAAGCTTCCGGAGAGCAAGCTGGAGATCATCGACGAACTGGAGAACGAAGGTGACACCCAGGACACGATGGACACCGGCGCCGAAGTCTGAATATAACGAGCAACACCGAACGAAATCAACACATATCTCTAAAATAGTCAAAAGTCAGGACAATTGTCAGTCCAGCAGCAACAGAATATATGAGCAGCAGAACTATCGTGGCCGTTGAAATCGGCAGCAGCAAGATCAAGGCGGCAGTCGGCGAGGTGGCCGACAACGGCACTCTGACCGTGTGTCACATCGAAGAGGAGCGCCAGTCGCCGAACTTCGTGCGTTACGGCATGGTACAGAACATCAAGGAAGTGTCAAATTCCCTTAACCGCATCATCTTCAAACTCACCAACCGCATTTCGCCTGCCCGCATTTCGGCTGTCTACGCCGGAGTCGGCGGCCGTTCGATGATGGCGCTGAAGCACCATGTCAGCGCCACTCAGCCTGACGACACTGAAATTACGTCGGAGATCATCGGCGAGATTCTCGGCCGAGCTGAGAATATAATCGATCCGGAGCGCAAGGTGGTGGAGGTTCTGCCTGGAGAGTTCATGGTCGACAACATGAAGGTGGCTGATCCGGTCGGTACAATCGGTAACAGCATATCCACCGAGGCCATGGTGGTGAGTTGCCGCCAGCAGATGCTCCGCAATCTGCAGCTGGCAGTCAACGATAAACTGAACATCAAGATACACAATTTTGTGGTGCGCCACACCGCCATCGCAGGCATGGTGCTGACCGACGATGAGCGTCAGCTTGGCGTCATGCTTGTGGATTTCGGCGCAGAAACCACGGCCGTCTCCATTTATAAAGACGGATTCCTGAAACTGTTCGTGACGATTCCGCTCGGTTCGCGCCACATCACGCGCGACATCATGAGCCGCGGATATTCCGAGGAGCGTGCCGACGAAATCAAGCGCACGGTCGGCAACGCCATGCCCGAACCCGCCGAGAGCAACCGCCTGCGCCACGAAGGACTGATCGACGATTCAGAGATCAACAATCTGGTCGCCGCCCGTGCCGGCGAAATCGTGATCAACATTCTGGAGCGCGTCAAGGATGCCGGCCTGAGATCGGCCGAAGAACTGTTGCGCGGCATTGTCGTGACCGGTCTCGGCGCCAATCTCAACGGTTTCACCACGCTGCTCGAGAACCAGTCGGGAGTCACGGTGCGCCGCGCCGCCATGCCTGCCACGGTGCGCCGCGGCAATTCGCGCATCCGCCTGTCGTCCGACGACATTGACGTTGTGGCGCTGCTGCATCATCTCGCCTCGCAACCCACGCGCGAATGCGTGGTGGTGCCTCCGCCGGTTGTCGAGGAGCCTGAAGTTCACGACACGGCCGCCAATGGCAATGACAGCGACAATTTTGACGATGATGATGTGGAGGCCGTCGGCGGCAAGCGCCGCAGATTCTTCTCAGGTTGGAAAGAGAAGATCAGAAATATCATCGATCCGCAGGACATCGACACCTCTGACGAGAGTTTCGACGACTGACCACATCTCACACATCCCCCTTTTTCACCGATCTAAATTCTGAAATATGAGCGACGAACAGATAGACAGCGAAACCGGTTTCATCATCAATAACGGCATCAACACCAACACGACACCTATCATCAAGGTGGTGGGCGTTGGCGGCGGCGGCGGAAATGCCGTCGGATATATGTATAACCAGGGCGTAGAGAATGTGAAATTCGTGGTGGCCAACACTGACCGTCAGGCACTTGAGAATTCTCCAGTGCCGGAGCGTCTGCTGCTCGGCCACACCGGACTCGGTGCGGGCAATGATCCAAAGGTGGCCTTCGAAGCCGCTCAGGAGAGCATTGAACAGATCAATCGCATTTTCGACGACACGACCAAGATGACTTTCATAACCGCCGGACTCGGCGGCGGCACCGGCACCGGCGCAGGTCCTGTGGTGGCCCGTGTGGCCAAGGAGCGTGGCGTGCTCACCATCGGCATCGTCACGATCCCGTTCTTTTTTGAGGGCATGAAGAAGATCACCAAGGCCTTCAAAGGCGCGATGGAGATGCGCAAATATGTCGACGCCCTGCTGCTGATCAACAACGAGCAGCTTCTGAAGATATATCCTGATCTCGACCTGGACTCATGCTTCGACAAGGCCGATGATGTGCTCGCCACGGCCGCGCGGTCGATTTCCGAACTGATAACCACGCGCGACGCCCGTATCAATCTTGACTTCAATGACGTCGACACCACTTTGCGCGAAGGCGGCACCGCCATCATCTCCTGTGGATACGGCGAGGGCGAAAACCGCGTGGAGATGGCGATTCAGGATGCGCTTAACTCTCCGCTGCTGAGCAACCGCGATATTCTCGGATCGCAGCGTCTGCTCTTTAACCTCTATTATTCGCGCTCGGCCGAACACCGCTTCCAGGCCAAGGAGATGACCGCATTCACCGAGTTTGTGAACCACCTGCCAGGTGTGGACGTGATCTATGGCGTGGCTTATGACGAGTCGCTGGGCGATCGCGTGAAGGTGACTATCCTTGCCGCCGGATTCGAGATGAGCAATGCCATCGGCACTGACGTGATCGAAGACGAGTCCTATCAGCCTGTGGCTGACCGCCAGCCGGCTGAACCGCAGGCCGATGATCCCAACATCATCAAGGCCATGGCCGAACAGTACGGTTCTGACCGCGTGGCCGACATGGAGGCGCAGAAGGCACGCAATCTCTATGCGGTGCTGTCGGTGAATCAGCTTGACGACGATCATATCATCGAGGCTCTCGAGAAATCGCCGGCCTATAAGCGCACCAAGGAGGACAAAGCCCGCATCTTCAGATCGGCTCCGCGCACCGCTGCCGAGCAGGCTGCGGCTCCGCAGCGCGGCACCGCCACCACCATTAATATCTCCGACTGATTTTCTCGACACCTATAATAATATAACGGGGCCGCGCATATCGCGTGGCCCCGTTGTTGTTTTGATTCGGGTGAAATCAGAGGGCGAGGGCGCCGTTGGTCTTGCGCACTGCCTCGGCGCTCTTGGCGAAGAGAGCCTTTTCGTCGTCGTTGAGGTCGAATTCAACAACCTTCTCGATGCCGTTCTTGCCGAGAATACAGGGCACACCGATGCAGATGTCGCTCTGGCCGTATTCACCTTCGAGGTAGGCCGAGCAGGAGATCATGCGCTTGGTGTCGTGGAGCACTGCGTCAACCACCGATGCTGCGGCAGCGCCGGGAGCATACCATGCGCTGGTGCCGAGCAGACCGGTGAGGGTTGCGCCGCCAACCATGGTGTCGGCAGCCACCTTGGCCAGAGTTTCGGCGGGCAGCAGGGTTGAAGCGGGGATGCCGCGGTGAGCAGCATAGCGGGTCAGAGGAATCATGGTTGTGTCGCCATGTCCGCCGATCACGATGCCTTCCACTTCAGCGGGGTTTGCGCCGAGAGCGATGCTGAGGAAATACTGGAAGCGAGCGCTGTCTAGAGCGCCGCCCATGCCGATGATGCGGTTTTTGGGCAGACCGGAGGTCTTGTGGATCAGATAGGTCATAGTGTCCATGGGGTTGGAAACGCAGACAATCACGGCGTTGGGGCTGTGGGCCAGAACCTGGTCGGTCACCGACTTGACGATGCCAGCGTTTACGCCGATCAGCTCTTCGCGGGTCATGCCGGGCTTGCGGGGAATACCGCTGGTGATCACAACGACATCGCTGCCTTCGGTTGCGGCATAGTCGTTGGTCACGCCTGTAGCACGGGTCTTCACGCCGAGAATGTTGGCGGTCTGCATGATGTCCATCACTTTGCCTTCCGAGAGGCCCTGCTTGATGTCGATGAGCACTACTTCATCGGCAATGCCGGTGGTTATGAGGACGTTGGCGCAAGTAGCGCCGACGTTTCCGGCTCCTACAACTGTTACTTTTGACATATCTTGAAATTTAGTTTAGTTTCTGTCCAACAAAGATAGTAAACAGCAATCGCATTTTGCCACGAATTAACACAGATTAACTTAATGAAGCAGCTTTGCCGAAAGGCGTCGGCGCAGCGGTTCGTCGTAGAAGCGGAGCGAGAGCCAAGCCATGGCGATGATCAGGACGAAAAGGCCGATGCACACGGGCCATGCCTGGGCGAGGGTGACGCCACACTCATGCATATAGCTATATAACTCTAGCAATAAAACACTCCATAAACCAGATCATTAGGTAAATATATATAAGTAATAGATCCAATTGTGTCGGTTGTAATTTTATTGCATTTTACATATAAAGTAAATACAACGTAAACTTCTATATCGTCTTTTTAGAGAAATAATCAATTAACAATTCTCGATATGTACATATTCCATTGTTTTCATTTGGAGTATATGCATCAATAAAAAACAATGTTATCATTTATATTTAGTTGCGTATTCCTTCGTATTTTTCTCCTCCGACAACAGTAAACCAACGAGCGAAAGAAGTTTTACCCCAAAAATTAGCAAAGGCTTCACTCATAAGTTGCGCGCCATGACGATAGCCGGCATTAATCATAGCTGTGCGCAATTCGCTAAAGGCTTTGTATCCAGATGGCTTATCGACAGTATTTGACCAATAGAATTGCCAAAACATAAGTTGATCTGGAGTTGATAGTGTAGAAACAAGACGCAGCATTGTATCGCCTCGAGATCCATTAACTGCGCGGTGCATAACATCACGTAGCAATCCTGAAATCTCATCGTCCATTCTATATGTTGCTCCAACCGCAAGGTTTATCAAACGATCGCAATATGTTGAATCATCTATAAGATAAAGCTTGTCCTGTAATGCGTTCAGATGTGAGGCGACGTTTTGATTCAAATTCGATATTCCCTGTGGAATTATTTCAGCCTCATAGGCCGTAGAACAATAAGTATTAAAAAAACCAATCCAGTTATTAGGAAACGCATTAAGAAAACTTTTCTGCGCCTCATAACTATCAGGTGTCTCCAGCAACTTTTTGAAAGATATATTTAGTTGAACTGTATCGGCAATAACATATTGAGCATCTGCAAATTTAAAGATACTCAACATAATAACTGCAAAGATTAATTTTCGCATAATTAGACGTTTATGGCCGAATCGAGATCGTCGCGTACCCTGAGCCATTCCTATTCATGAATGACCTAAACTTGTTCATTTCAGATCCTGTATGCCCACCAGCTGGAATACTATACTCATTAGTTGCAGAATTATATTCATAAATTTTAATGCGCTCATAATTAGGTCCCCCACTATTTACGCCAGAGCTCATAATACTTTCAACATCAACTGCAACGACATCCTGATTAGATAAAGATTCGTATTCATCGTTTAATTCTGATAGCACTTGCCTTAAATTGGTTCTGTCCATAGTCTATGTTTAAATGTTTTTATTGCGAAATTACAATAAATAAGTAAATCCGAGCATATGTTCATGTTATTTTTTTTCAGCTGTATATTGTTGTTTCAATTAATTGGTAAATATGTTAAGAACTTAATGAAGCAGCTTTGCCGAAAGGCGGCGGCGCAGCGGTTCGTCGTAGAAGCGGAGCGAGAGCCAAGCCATGGCGATGATCAGGACGAAAAGTCCGATGCAGACTGGCCATGCCTGGGCGAGGGTGACGCCGTTGGTCCACACCCAGGCATAGAACAGATACATGACCGGATAGTGGATAATGTAGACCGGATATGAGAGGCGGCCAAGGAATTCGCAGAGTCCGGTCGAGAGGCGGTCGGTGGTGAATCCGCAGGCGCCGATATAGACGATGGCGGGGAAGAGCAGGAAGGTGCAGGCAAGGTCGTAGGCGGCATTGGGCAGTGCGGGCTGGCCGTCAGCCGCGCCGACATAGGGGCAGGCGAGGGCCGCGGCTATGAGCGCCGAGCAGATCCAGAAGGCGCCGCGGATGCGCCGCGCCCTGAATGTGCGGCAGAGCAGTAGTCCTGCCGAAAACGAGAAGCTGAGACGGAAGAAGCCGCCGAGGAAACCCAGTCCGCCGGCCGACCATCCGAAGCCGATGTGGAAGGCGCCGGAGCTGTTGCCCAGAGCAAGGGCGGAAAGTCCGATGGCCGACAGGCCGACAACCCAGCGGAGGGCGCGCACCGATAGGCGGTGGAGCCAGACGGCATAGAGAATGCTGCCTATATATTCAAAGAACAGCGACCATGAAGGACCGTTGAGCGGAAACATCTCGCCGTTGCCGCGCACTTCGGCGCCCATGCCTGGCAGCACCGGAATCAGCAGCATGCCGAGCAGCAGGGCCACCAGGAGCCAATGAAGCGGAACGGGGGTGCCGTCCCACTGCACGCCGCCCTGGATCAGATAGGCCACGGCGCCGAGCGCCACGCTGAGTATGACCATCGGGTGGAGGCGGATCACGCGGCGCAGCATGAAGCGGGAGGCGGTCATGTCTTTGCGCCAGCGGTCGTCGTAGGCATAACCGAGAACGAAGCCGGAGAGCACGAAAAAGAAGTCGACGGCAAGATAACCATGGTTCAGCATCTGGTCGACGGGAGAATTGGCGAATCCTTCGCCGAAATGGTAGAAGATCACGAGAATGGCCGCGACTCCGCGCAGGCCGTCGAGCAGGTCATATCGCGGCCTGCTCTGGAGGTTATGATTGTCCATAGGGCTGAGAAATAGATTTTGTTTGGCGTTGCAAAGTTACGCCTTAAGCGGTTGTTTTCTTTTGCCCTATGTCAAAAAATCATTTGGCGCGGATGCGGCTGAGGGTGGATGAAGTGATGCCGAGGTAGGAGGCGATGTCGGTGAGGCGCGCGCGGCGGCACACTGAGGGAAACTGTGCGGCAAAGGCTTCGTAGCGTTCGCGGGCGGGCAGTGTGAGCTGCTCTTTGTGGCTGCGGTGGATGCGCCGGTATTCGTTCTGGTGGATCACGCGCATCCAGTTGGTCAGTTCGAGGTTGCCGCATGTGAGGCGGCGTAGGTCGTCGACGGTGATGGCGAAAGCTTCGACCGGCTCGACTGTCTCGACGTATTCCTGGCTGGCCAGTCCGTAATACAGTTCGTCCATGCTGAACACCAGGCCGCCTTCGGTGGAAAAAGATGTCGTGACCTCCTGCCCGTCGACGATCCAGTAGCTTCGGGTCATTCCACGGTTCAGGAAATAGGCTTTTCCGAGCGCTGCTCCTTCTCTGATCAGAAGGTGTCGTTTCCTGAATCGGCATGGGGCCAGACATGCGCGCAGTTCGGCCAGAGCGCTGTCGGACACAGGCCATGCCTGCCGCATTCCTACGGCGACTTCGGCGAAGTCTTCGGCCGACACTGTTGTGGTCGGAAGGGCCGACGATGTCATAAGAGGCTCAGCAGCATCTGGAAAGGCCAGAGCACCAGTCCGAGGGTGAAGGCGATGATGAAGCACCATGCGGCGCGTTCGGAAGCCTGGCGTGCGCCTTCGATGTCGCCGCGCTCATATTTGCGGCTGACCTGTGACGAGAAGATCACTCCGGCAATGCCCACCGGGATGCAGCAGCAGATGGTGACGAGCACGTTCCAGGGCAGATATGTCGGCGGCATCGGCTCATAGACCGGCTGTGGGCCGTGGCTGGCAGAGGAGGCTCCCCATGAGGCAGTGGCGGCGGCTTGAGGCTGTTGCCAGAGAGTCTGCTGCCGGGGCTGTTCGGGTGCGGCGGCGGTTGCCGAGGCGGGGTCGTTGACGGTGGCGTCGGTCTCTTCGTCTGCCAGGGTGGCGGGTTCTTCGGTCACTCCCAGCCGGCCGGCAAGTTCGGGCAGCTGAGGCAGCGGCATCCATTCCGGCAAGCCCTTGCGCCAGACCCTGAGCGTTGGCGAGGCCACACCCAGGGCGGCGATTTCGTCGGGCGTGAACGGGCCGCGCGGCTGCCCGTTCACAATGATCCAGTATATTTTGTCGTTTGTGCCCATCAGAAGAATTTCACGTCGGGCTGTCCGATGATTTTGCCCAGCAGATTGTTGGCCAGACCGCTTGCTCCGATGCGGAACAGGTCGTTTGTGAGCCACTGTTCGCCAAGCACTTCCTTGATGACGGTGTAGTATTTGACGGCGTCTTCGGCGGTGCGTACTCCTCCGGCGGCCTTGAAGCCGACCTTGCGGCCGGTCTTTTCATGATATTCTTTGATGCATTGGGCCATTACATATGCTGCTTCGAGCGATGCGCCGGGGTAGCCCTTGCCTGTCGACGTTTTCAGGAAGTCTGCGCCAGCATAGAGCGAGAGCACTGATGCAGCCTTGATGTTTTCAGCGGTCTGGAGCGCTCCGGTCTCGAGGATCACTTTCAGGCGTCCGTCGCGGGTGGCCTCCTTGAGTTCTGCGATTTCGTCGGTCACCGATTCATAGTCGCCGTCGAGGAAGTCTCCGAGATTGATCACGATGTCGATCTCGTCGGCACCTGAACTGACGGCAAGCGCTGTTTCCGCCACCTTCACTTCGGCAAAAGTCTGGCTGGAAGGGAATCCACCGCTCACGGCCGCGATCTCCACGGAGCTGACGTCAAGCACCGTGCGCACCACCTGGACCATGTTGGGGTAGACACAGATGGCGGCGACAGGGGGCAGGTCGGGATATTCGTTTTCAAACGCGTTGACGCGGTCGGTGAAACGCGCCACCGATGCCGGGGAGTCGGTTGAGTTCAAAGTGGTGAGGTCGATGCAGTTGAAGATGAAGCGATAGACTTCGTCGTTCATGTTTTCGGCAGTGTGCTTTGCCAGCAGATCGTCCACAGCGGCCTTGACGGCGGCGTCGTCGGCAGAGACCTTTGAATCGGCCACAGCCTGATGATATTTGTCTATTTGTTCCATTATCAAATATATTTTTTGCAAAGTTACAAAATAATCGTGAATTATTATTAACCTCTGTCTGTCGTTGATCCGGAGCTGTCGGGCAGTCCGGTGACCTGTTGCACCGTGTCGCGCGACGCTTTGCGCAGTATGTAGCGCTCATAGTAGCTCAGCAACAAGGTTGTAAGCGGCAGGGCTATGATCATTCCGAGTAATCCGAGCAGGGTGCCCCAGACCGAGAGAGAGAGCAGTATGATGGCAGGATTCAGTCCCATTGCCTTGCCCATTATTTTCGGCGTAAGAAACAGATCCTGGATTCCCTGCACCACGCAGTAGACGAGCATGGCTTCGCCGAATATCACCCAGAACGAGGCTCCGGAATCGACTGCATAGACCAGACAGAGCATTCCGGTCAAGGGAATGGAGACAAGCTGGAGATAAGGAACCATGTTGAGCAGGCCGATGAAGAGCCCGAGCACCACGGCCAGCGGCAGCCCCATTATCAGGAATCCGATGCTGAACAGCACTCCGACGCAGAAGGCCACCAGGGCCTGTCCGCGGAAATAATGGTTCATGCTCTCCTTGATGTCGCGGGCCACTGTGAACGCGCGGTGGCGGTATCTTGGCGGCACCATCGCCCTGATGCCGGCGCCGAGCCGGTCGTAGTCGATCATAATGAACACCATGTAGAGCAGCGAGAGCATCCAGTTGAAAACGCTCAGCAGGATGTCGAATCCGCCCTGCACCACCCGCATTGCCCCGGAGCCGATCGAGAGCCAGTCGGCTCCTGAGAGCATGGCCGCAATGTGGTTGAAGTCAATGTTTTCTTTGAGGAACGTGTTGAGCCACTCCGGGATGAAGTCGACCTGCCGGTCGGAGTTGACATACAGGCTGATCATCGCTCCCACCTGCTTCATCTCGCCGATTATCGAGGGCATGAACAGGGAGATGAGCAGCGAGACGACTGCCACTGCCGCAATCAGGGTGATCAGCACCGCCAGAGTGCGTCCGCGCAGACGGAATATCCGGCGCACATATTGCACGAACGGTTCGAGCATATAGGCGGCAAGAGCCGCCACTCCGAACGGAAGCAGCACCGAGCGGAGCACGTAGACCAGGGTCACGACGATCGCCACTGTCAGGAACGACAGCGACAGACGCACCACGCGGTCAAAGGTGAATGGCTGTCGGGGAGTTGAAGAGGTCATCATAATCTGAAAAAATAACAATAATGTGGCGGAAATTGTGCGAAAATGCGTAATTTTGCCACACGATTCATTTCGCACTGCAAAGAAACCAAAAAAACTTCAAATAACGATGCAAAATTCCACTAAAACTACACCTCGTGTGACTTATCTCAACGATAAGGCATGGGCAAGATGGACGGCGCTGATACTTGTGGCGCTGATGATGTTTTTCGCTTATATGTTTGTCGACGTGATCTCGCCGATACAGACATTGATCCAGACTCAGCTTGACTGGTCGTCGGAGGCTTATGGCTATTACGGCGGCTCGGAATATATTCTCAATATGTTCGGCTTCCTGATCCTGGCCGGCATAATTCTTGACAAGACCGGCGTCCGCTTCACCGGCACTCTCTCGGCTTCGGTGATGCTGCTCGGCGCCTGCATCAAACTCTATGCCGTCAGCTCCCTGTTCGCCGGATCGGGCCTGGACCACTGGCTCAGCTCGTGGTGGACTGCCATGCCCGGCAGCGCTAAGCTGGCATCGCTCGGTTTCATGATTTTCGGCTGTGGCTGCGAAATGGCCGGTATCACGGTCAGCAAAGCCATTGCCAAGTGGTTTGACGGCAAGGAGATGGCGCTGGCCATGGGCCTGGAAATGGCGATTGCCCGCGTGGGCGTGTTTGCTATTTTCAGCATCTCTCCGCGTCTGGCCAACTGGATCAGCGGCGACCCCACCGTGGTGATTCCTGTGGCCTTCTGCACGGTGTTGCTGCTTATCGGCCTGATCTGCTATATTGTCTTTGACTTTTTCGATGCCAGACTCGACCGCGAGATGGGCAAGAATTCAACCGATGCCGATCCGGAAGAGGAGTTCAAGTTCTCTGACGTGAAGACCATTCTGTCGAGCCGTCTGTTCTGGGTTGTGGCCATGCTCTGCGTGCTCTACTATTCGGCCATCTTCCCGTTCCAGAAATATGCGGCCAACATGCTTCAGTGCAATCTCGGCATCTCTGAAACTCAGGCAGCCGACATATTCCGCTGGTTCCCGATCGGCGCCGCCGCTCTGACTCCGTTCCTGGGCGCGTTTCTTGACCACAAGGGCAAAGGTGCGACCATGCTCATTCTCGGTGCATTGCTGATGATCTGCTGCCATCTGGTGTTTGCTCTTGTGCTGCCTCAGATGCAATATACATGGCTCGCTTTCTCGGCCATCATTCTTCTGGGCGTGTCTTTCTCGCTGGTTCCCGCCGCGCTGTGGCCTTCGGTCCCGAAGATCATGGACAAGCGTTTTCTCGGATCGGCCTATTCGCTGATATTCTGGGTTCAGAACATCGGCCTGGCTCTGTTTCCGATGCTCATTGGCGCGGTGCTCCAGAACTGCAACGAGGGAATCGACAATCCGCTTGATTATGACTATACGGTGCCGATGCTGCTGTTTGCCTCGCTCGGCGTGCTGGCTCTGATTTTCGGCATATACCTTAAATATCTCGACGGCAAGCATCACTATGGACTGGAGCAGCCCAACATCAAGGCCGACGAGAGCAAGGAGGAGATGCCCGTTGAGGTGTAAGGAGGCATCTCTGTAGCAATCACTGATGGATAAAACCGCTGAAATAGACGGCGTCAGAATTGCCTATACCGTCGAAGACGGAAGCGGAGCTCCGGTTGTGCTCATGCATGGCTGGGGCTGCCGCCGCTCCACTCTGGCTTCGGTCGAGAAGACGGTGAGGGAGCTGGGGCGCCCGCTGCTGAATGTGGACTTTCCCGGATTCGGCGACTCGCAGGAGCCGCCGGAGGTCTGGGGCGTGGAGCAATACACCGACGCCATGGAGCGGCTGCTCGACCTCGAAGGTATAGGAGGCGATGCTGTTTTGCTCGGCCATTCGTTTGGCGGCCGTGTCGGCATTCTGATGGCCTCACGCCGCCGTGTCGGCAAGCTGGTCCTTGTCGATGCCGCCGGAGTGAAGCCACGGCGGTCGGTCGGATACTGGCTCAAGGTCTATCGCTTCAAACTGATGAAGCGGCTGATGCGTCTGCTGCTCGGTCGGGTCAAGGCTGAAAAATGGATCGAATCGCTGCGCTCCAGGGCCGGATCGAGCGACTATGCGGCGGCTTCGCCACGCATGAGGGCTATTCTTAGCCGCGTGGTCAATGAAGATCTGACCGGAGTGATGCCCGCCATCAAGGCGCCGACGCTGCTGATATGGGGCGAAAACGACACTGCCACTCCGCTGGCCGACGCCAAGGTGATGGAGCGGCTGATCCCGGGCTCGGGGCTGGTGTGCTTTCCCGGCTGCGGCCACTATAGTTTTCTTGACAATCCGGTGCAGTTTGCAGCAGTGTTGCGCAGTTTCCTAAATTCATGACAAAATGAATCCTATGATTATCGAACTCTCTGTTGCCGTGGTGTCGCTGGTGCTTCTGGCGTGGGCCATGGTGCTTCGCTTCAGCCGCGCGCTGATGATGCTTCAGCAGAACTCTTATCGCAATGACCGCTATATGCGTTATCTGAAGCAGTCCGGCGATACAACGTCGTTCACCACGCTCGGCTTTATGGCGTTTTTTCTGGTGGGGTGTGTTAGAGCTGTGCCTGACGTGGCCGGACTGGCCGGCGGCGCGCTGATGTCGCTGATCACCATAGTTTCGCTTTCACGCAAAAAATACAAGAAGCCATTGGTGTGGACTCGCCGAGTGTGGCGCATCTTTTCGGTGATGAGTGTGATCACTCTGCTGGTGACGGCGCTCTTTGTCGTGACCAACGCATGGCCCGGACGGATCATGTCGGCTCTGCTGGTGATCGCTCTGCTGCTGATGCTGGCCTGCGCCTGGCCGGAAGATATGGCCATGGTGGCGAACTGGCTGCTGAAGCCGGTGGAGAAGCGGATCAACCGCGGCTATGTCGACGATGCCGCCCGCATACTGAAGTCGATGCCGCAGCTGAAAGTGGTCGGCATCACCGGCAGCTATGGCAAGACCTCGACAAAACACTATCTGACACGCATTCTGTCGGAACAATTCAGCGTCTGCATGACCCCCGGCAGCTTCAACACCACGATGGGAGTGGTGCGCACCGTGCGCGAGCATTTGAAACCATTTGACGAAGTGTTTGTTGTAGAGATGGGGGCCAAGCAGCCCGGCGACATCAAGGAGATCTGTGATCTTGTGCACCCGCAGGTCGGAGTGGTCACAGCAGTTGGCGAACAGCATCTCGAATCGTTCAAGAGCATCGAGAATGTGCAGCGCACCAAATTCGAGCTGATCGACGCTCTGCCGGCCACCGGACTGGCTGTGATCAACGATGACTTTCCCTATGTGGCCTCGCGTGAGGTCACAAACGTGAGAGCCGACCGCTATGGCATTGAATTCCGTCAGGAGCTGAGCTATTGGATCAAGAACCTGCGCTATTCGCCGTCGGGCACCGAGTTCACTCTGTGTGGGGCCGATGGTTCGCGTATGGACCTGCGCACGCGCCTTGTGGGCGAATGCAATGTCAGCAACCTTGTCGGCGCGATCGCCGTGGCTCTGCATCTCGGCGTGCCGGCTGAAAAAATACGTCATGCCGTGGAGCGTATCGAGCAGGTGGAACACCGCCTGAGCATCAAGCGCACGCCCGGCGGACTGACCATCATCGACGATGCGTTCAATTCCAACCCCCACGGTTCTGCCATGGCGCTCGACGTGCTCTCGGCCATGACTACGGGCAAAAGGATTGTCATCACACCCGGCATGATCGAGTTGGGCGACAAGCAATTCGACCTTAATGCCGAATTCGGGCGCAAGATCGCCGCATCGGCCGATGTGGCGATAATCGTCGGCGAATATAACCGCGAGGCAATACTCAGCGGCATAGGCGGCGACGACGGAGAGCGGCAAATCAGAGTGCTGACAGCCGACTCGTTCAATGAGGCGCAACGGATGCTCGCATCCATGGCCGAATCTGGCGATACGGTGCTTTATGAAAACGATCTTCCTGACACTTTTAAATAATCTTCCTGACTTTTTCAATGAAAACCAACATAGGAGTGTTTTTCGGCGGACGTTCCACCGAACACGAAATATCAGTGATATCGGCCTGCCAGGCCATGGCCGCCATTGACCGCGACCGATATGACGTCACTCCGGTCTATATCACAAAGCAGGGCCGCTTCTATACCTCGCCCGAGTTGACCGAAGTTAAGAATTATCGCGATGTGCCCGCACTGCTGAGCCGCTGCACGGAAGTGTATATGCGACCGGTTTATGGCGACTATAATCTGTATCCTGTCAAGACTCCGTTTTTCGGATCGGCCAGGCCGGTGTCCACTCTCGACGTGGCCATTCCGGTGCTTCACGGGTCCAACGGTGAAGACGGCATATTTGAGGGCGTGCTCGAAACAATCGGCATCCCTTATGCCGGCTGCGACACATTGTCGTCGGCAAACGGCATGGACAAAATCACCATGAAGATGATTCTTCGTTCGGAAGGAGTGCCTGTGGTGCCTTATCTGTGGTTCACCGACAAGCAATGGTTTGGCCGCCGTGACGAACTGATCGAGCGCATCGAGCAGGAGCTGGGCTATCCGGTCATTGTCAAGCCGGCCAATCTGGGCAGCTCGGTGGGAATCGGCCGTGCCGCCGACCGCAGTCAGCTGATCGAGCGCATCGAGGATGCCGAGCGTTATTCCACCCGCATAATCGTGGAGCATATGGTCGAACAGCTTCAGGAGATCAACTGCTCGGTGCTCGGCGATGCTGACGATTATCGGATGTCGGTGCTGGAAGAACCTATCAAGAGCGGCGAGATCCTGTCGTATGAAGACAAATACATGGGCGGATCAAAAGGCGCCAAGGGCATGCAGGCATCAGAGAAGCGTATTCCTGCCGATCTGCCGGATGATGTGACAAAGCGCATACAGTTCCTTGCCGGCGAAACATTCAGAGTGCTCGGCTGCCATGGCGTTAGCCGCGTGGACGTGATAGTAGATCGCGCCGACGGCCAGATCTATGTCAATGAGATCAACACCATTCCGGGTTCGCTGTCGTTCTATCTGTGGGAAGCCACCGGACTTAAATTCGCCGATCTCATGGACACACTGGTGAAGCTGGCGCTCAAGCGTAAGCGCGAAGCCGGGCAGAAGACCGTTAGCTATGATCAGAACATTTTCGCCATGGGCGGAGGCGTCAAAGGCGTGAAAGGCATCAAAAAGTAAAACTGATGGCTGTCGCGGGCGGGAAACTGATTGTCGGTCTGAGCGGCGGCGCCGATTCCGTGGCTCTGCTGTCATTGCTGAGGAGCTTAGGCCGCGAGTGTGTGGCAGTGCACTGCCACTTCGGGCTGCGTGGCGCCGAAGCCGACCGCGATCTGGAATTCTCGCGCGGCATGGCCCGGCGCCTTGGCGCGGAATTCGTGAGCGTCAGGTTCAACACCCGTGCCATGATGGCCGACCGCGGCATATCGGCCGAAATGGCATGTCGCGACCTGCGCTATGCTTTCTTCGAGCGGGTGCGGCGCGAGCATCATGCCGACTTCATTGCCGTGGCCCATCACAGCGACGACAATATCGAGACCTTCTTTCTGAATCTGTTGCGTGGCTCCGGCCTGCACGGTTTGCGCGGAATGTTGCCGAAGTCAGGCCGGATTATACGCCCGCTGCTCGGATTTTCGCGCCGCCAGATTCTTCAGTATCTTCAGGAGCAGGGGCTGGATTATATCACCGATTCGACCAATGCGGAGTCTGATTTTGCCCGCAACCGTCTGCGCAACGATGTTTTGCCGGTGCTGTATCGCCACTTTCCCGACGCATCGGCGGCAATAGCCCGCTCGATCGCACATCTGCGCGGATATGAAGCATTGTTCGATCAGTTCAGGCCGCGCGATCTCTCGCTCGAAGAAATCAGAAGCAGCGCGGCGCCATCAACGCTGATCCATGAGCAACTCGCGCCTGCGGGATTTAATTCCGCGCAGACCGAAGCAATGCTCACCGCATCGTCGGGCTCCGTGTTTCTGTCGCCGACGCACCGGGCCGAAATAGATTACGGACAACTGACGGTGACGCTGGTCGACAACGGGTCTGCCAGGCGTCCGCGTCTGCGCGGTTCAGTCAGGCCCATCGCTGAATTCGGCGCTCCGCAATCCGGTGTGCTCTATCTCGACTCGGCGGCCATGGAGGGATCGCCCCGCTGGGAACTGCGGCCATGGCGCAAAGGCGACCGCATGCGTCCCTTCGGAATGAAAGGAAGCAAGTTGCTGAGCGATCTGTTTGCTTCGGCCAGACTCACCGCGGCGCAACGCCGGGCGCAGCATGTGCTCACCCGCAACGACGTAATAATCTGGGCCGTCGGGCTGCGCGCCTCAGCGCACTTCCCCGTAACCGCCCGCTCAACCGAATATATCGAGATTCATGCAGAAACTTAACATTGACCTCACCGTGGAGGTGCTCTCGCCCGAAGAGCTGACGCCTGAGGAAGCCTCGCTCGTCGAGCAGGCCCGCCTGTCGACCTTCCGCTCATATTGCCCTTACAGCAACTTTCATGTCGGGGCCGCAATTGCCCTTGACAACGGCGTCACGGTCTGTGGCGCAAATCAGGAAAACGTGGCTTATCCGTCGGGCACGTGTGCCGAACGCTCGGCCGCGTTCTATGCCCACGCACAATATCCCGATGCCCGTTTTCGCGTCATCGCCATTGCGGCACGCGGCACTGACGGTAACCCTGTAGAAACCCCGGTAGCTCCCTGCGGTGCCTGTCGTCAGGCTCTGCTTGAATACGAAATGCTGGCCGGAGCGCCGGTCAAGGTGCTGCTTTGTGGCGCCGACCGCATCTATCGCCTCCCGTCTGTCAGTTCCACCCTCCCGCTCGCTTTCACCGAATTCTGATAATCAGAGGACAACCTGCGAGTTTTTTAGTCAGGCAGGCCTGGTAAATCCGGCTTGTCTGGTTGACTGCCAGTGATTTGCGCTAAATATTTGGTTTTGTTGCTAAAAAAGATTAACTTTGCGTAATTTTTAGGAAGAATATATTTTCATATCACACAACAAACATCTACATGTTGAACCCAATCAAAAAAACCATCACTCTGCCCGATGGCCGCGAGATCACACTCGAAACAGGCAAACTCGCCAAGCAGGCTGATGGAGCCGTTGAACTCCGCATGGGCAACACCATGCTCTTGGCCACAGTGGTGTCGGCCAAGGAAGCCGGCGAGGGAGTCGATTTCATGCCCCTCACCGTGGAATATAAAGAGAAATTCTCCAGCAACGGTCGTTTCCCCGGCGGTTTCCTCAAACGCGAGGGCCGCGCAAGCGACTATGAAATCCTGACAGCCCGTCTGGTCGACCGTGTGCTCCGTCCTCTCTTCCCCGATAATTACCATGCCGACACGATCGTGCAGGTAACAATGTATTCGGCCGACGGCGTGGATCTTCCAGACGCACTTGCCGGCCTGGCCGCATCGGCCGCACTCACCGTCAGCGACATTCCCTTCCAAGGACCGATCTCGGAAGTGCGTGTGGCCCGCATCAACGGTGAATTTGTCATCAACCCCACTGCCGAACAGCTCGCCAAGGCCGACCTTGAACTTATGGTCGGCGCCACCTATGACAACATCATGATGGTGGAAGGTGAAATGAAGGAAGTGAGCGAGCAGGTGCTGCTCGACGCCCTCAAAGCCGCCCATGATGCCATCAAGGCACAGTGTGTGGCCCAGGAAGAATTGGCCAAGGCCCTGGGTGTCGTGAAGCGTGAATACTGCCACGAAGTCAACGATGAGGATCTGCGCAAAGACGTGCGCGAGAAGTGCTATGACAAGGCTTATGCCATCGCACGTCAGGGATGTGCCGACAAGCACTGGCGCGCCGAGTCGTTTGGCAAGATCTGCGAGGATTATATCGAATCCCTGCCCGAAGAGGAGCGTGAAGAGAAGGCTCCGCTGGTGAAACGCTATTATCACGACGTGGAGAAAGAGGCCATGCGCCGCTGCGTTCTCGACGAAGGTGTGCGCCTTGACGGCCGCAAAACCACCGAGATCCGTCCGATCTGGTGTGAGGTGGACTATCTGCCGGGACCTCACGGATCAGCAGTCTTCACCCGCGGCGAGACCCAGTCGCTCGCCACTGTGACACTTGGCACCAAGCTTGACGAAAAGATTGTGGACGAAGTGCTTGACCAGAGCCGCGAGCGCTTCCTTCTGCACTATAACTTCCCTCCCTTCTCGACTGGCGAAGCACGCGCTCCGCGTGGCACAAGCCGCCGCGAAATCGGCCATGGCAATCTTGCCCACCGTGCCCTGAAGAGCATGCTCCCCGACGATTTCCCCTATGTGACCCGCATCGTCAGCGACATTCTCGAGAGTAACGGTTCGTCGTCGATGGCCACCGTGTGTGCAGGCACTCTCGCTCTGCTTGATGCCGGCGTGCAGATGAAAAAGCCGGTTGCCGGCATCGCTATGGGTCTTATCTCCGACGGCAGCAAATGGGCCGTCCTGTCAGATATCCTCGGCGACGAGGATCATCTCGGCGACATGGACTTCAAGGTGACCGGAACGACCGAAGGCATCACCGCTACACAGATGGACATCAAATGCGACGGCCTGAGCTATGAAATTCTCGAGAAGGCACTGATGCAGGCCCGCGACGGACGCCTCCACATTCTCAATATCATTAACGAGACTATTCCCGCACCGCGTGAAGACTATCGTCCGCACGTGCCCCGCATCGTCACCATGACTATTCCTAAGGAGTTGATCGGCGCTGTGATCGGCCCCGGAGGAAAGGTGATCCAGGGCATCCAGGAGGAGAGCGGAGCAACTGTTTCGATCGACGAAATCGACTCTGTCGGCTATATCGAAGTGGCAGCCGCCAACAAGGCGTCGATCGACAAGGCCCTGTCGATGATCAAGGCGATCACCGCACAGCCCGAAGAGGGAGAGGTCTATACCGGCAAGGTGATGACCATTCAGGACTTCGGCGCATTCGTGCAGTTCATGCCCAACCGCGACGGCCTGCTCCACATCTCAGAAATCTCATGGGACCGTCTGCCTGACATGGAGGCTTCCGGCATCAAGGAAGGCGACGAGGTTACTGTCAAACTCATCGAGATCGACAAGAAGACCGGCAAATACCGTCTGAGCATGCGTGCGCTGCAGCCCAAACCGGAAGGTTACGTTGAGCGCGAGCGCGCACCGCGCCGTCAGCGTGAGGACGGAGAGCGCGGACCCCGCCACGACCGTGGCGAACGTTCGCCACGCCGTCCCCGCGAAGATCGCCGCTGATCTGCGGTAGGCCGCAATTCAAAATAAAAAACTGGGAGGCAGATACCATCACACTGGTGTCTGCCTCCTGTGTTTCTGGGGAACGGGGGTTTCAGATTTTGTCGTGGATCATCCGGAGAAAAGCGGTGCGGTTTTCTGCAGGCCCATGGGCCGTCTGCGGGCAGTTGTACCATTCCAGGTTGTTCAGGCCGACGGCGTCAAGCACCATCGGCTTGAAATAGCCGGCAAAAAACGGGCGGAAGCGTTCGGTGTCTGATTGCGACGTCGTTATCATCACGGTTCTGTTCACCTGGAGTTTGTCGGGAACAAGATTGCCACCGTCGTCATAGCGGTAGGCCATGCCTGACAGCATCACCTTGTCGAAAAAGCCTTTGACGATCGCCGGTATCATTCCCCACCACACAGGGAAAACCATGATGAATTCATCGGTTCTGAGCAGTGTTCTGACATATCTCTCTACCAGCGGATCAGCGGTCTCTCCGCGGCTGTAAAGGCGCAGGCTCGCGGCCTCCAGCGCCGGATTGAATCCGTCGGCATAGAGATCAAGAATCTCGTATTCCTTATTTTCAGACGTCAGTTTACGCTCGATTTCGCTCAATATGGCATGGTTGAAACTCCCGCCATAGGGATGTGCATACAGTATCGTTGTCATATAATAAAACGGTTATTGGGAACTTATGTTTCAGTCGCTGAAATGTAAACGCCCCAGCCGCTTTAATCGTTCAGTTCTGTCAAAAAGCCATAGTGCCGCGCCGCCCCCGGCCAGCAGACTTTTACAGCATTGGACGATATTTTCCATACGTTCAGAAACGGACGCATCTCATTGGTCAGCGCTTCCTTTAGATTTGCGAAAGAATCGCGCACGACGTTTCCGGCGTTATCGCGGATATTGAGAATCAACACAAACTCGATCTGGCTGTTGCTTACCGTCTTGTCAGGTAAATGCAGGCCGTCTTTGGCGTCCTGTCCGTGGAGGCCTTCGCGTATGGCCTTGAGAATGCTGTAGGAGTCAACGAATTTTTTTGTGATGTCGCGCAGAAAGGTGGTATAGTTGTCATATGCCGTCCAGTTGTCGGGCATTGGCTTGCCGTTGAGCGTCAGATCGTCCACTGATCCGTTTCGTCCTCTTGGTGCTGAAGACTTGGCTTCTACAAATATATGGCGGCCATTGATGTAGGATATGAATTCGCAGGCATTGATGTTGTGGGTGCTGGTTTTGTAGCCGCGATTGGCCAGCGGATGTTGTTCGACTCTGAAGCAGTTGTCATCGTCTAACCTGAACGTCAGTCCCGATTCCTCGAATTCGATCATAGCATCAGTTCCTGTTCATAAAGTCTGACCGACTCATCAATGATCGGGTTCTCAGGCATGCCGTCGCGGAGATCGCTCACCATGATGTCGCCGCCGAACGAGATGACCGGAATAGACATTTTCTCCTGGCTTGCTGCAACAAGTAATTTTTTGATTACGAAATAGGAGTGGCTTGCTATGAAGAACTGCATACCGTAGCGGGCCAGCGCCACTATGATGTCGAGCAGCTGGATCAGCAGTCCCGGATGCAGTCCTGATTCTGGTTCGTCGATGAAGATTATGGAATCCTTTGTCAGATAGTGGTTTGCAATCAACGTATCGAAAATCGCAATCTTCTTCGTGCCCTCGGAAGTCACGTTGATGTCAAACGACTGCTTGCCTTGATAATACACCCATGCCTTTTTCTCCTTGGAATACTCTATCCTGCCGCCAAGGGCCTGATTCAGCTGCTCGCGCGCGTCGCGACATGGAGCGGCTATCTTTCCCTGCGTCGACGGAGAGAGCGCATTAGCCAGGTCATAGTACGTTTCGTCGAAGCCGAACTCCATCAGCACATCACGGTTGTGCTTGATGACGCCCAGCAGCGACAGCACTTCCTTTGCCGGAATGAATACCGAATTCGACTGCCGCGGCGGGCAGTCGTTGTGAATGTCGATGATCTTCTTCTCGGTGTCGGGGCCGAACGAAAAAGAAAACGAAGTGCCACGCCGCTCGGTCATGGAGAATTCAAGCGGTCCGGCATTGGGCCGGCGCACCATGCTGCCGATTCTGTCCACCTGAAACGTCCAATACAGCTTCTCGTTGAGAATCTCGGCGATAGTGCGTTTGTTTTTACCGCGGCCCGAAAGTTCAACGGACTTCTGGGCGCAATACAGCGCCTTTAGCAACACGGTCTTGCCCGACCTGTTGGGTCCGATGAGCAGATTTATCGCTCCGAGTCGATTGACCGGCAGCATCTTTATCGGCCCGAAATTCTTCAATTCAAATGACTGTATCATAACGCATCAATTATTATGTACCACAAAAGTAATCAAATTATTTCAGATTCCAACCATTAACAAATACCATTGAGGTAAAGGATTGTCTGTGTTCAGGCAACTGCGAAAGCAATCGTCATACACCATTTTTGATTCTTCCGTGGCCCACTTGTCTTGAAAGTATGCTATTGCTGTGTCAAGATATTCTGGAGACTGTCTCAATGATATGATTTTCATATGATGATTCAAGGGAGATCAGGCGGGGCGAGGGTGACGGTGGCTGGGGTGACTGCGAGGGTGACAGTGGAGGACTCGATGAATGGGAGGTTAGTGTCGACGTGGCCGAATGGGACGTTGAAGGCCGCCGGATAGTCGTAGGGGGCGATCATGTCGGCGATCATCGCATTCATGTCGGAGTAGTTGCGGTCTGGTTCCCATTCCGTGAACTGGCCGACTATGAGTCCGCGCAGGTTGGGGAGGATGCCGGCCAGACGCAGTTGGTGGAGTATGCGTTC
>CAMWTI010000008.1 GCA_947177135.1 uncultured Porphyromonadaceae bacterium
ATAAACACCTGCAATTAGTGTTTACCTCCTACTCGATTTGTACCACCGTCAACGGCGACAACGGATTATACGAAATCTATCCTTAGAACTCTGGCGATACATGAAAATTTCGTATCTTTGCAGCAATAAATGAAAGTTTAGAGTATGAATCAGGATGATATACTTCTGGAAGTGCGCGGACTGCGTGCTTCTGTTGAGTCGAAAGAGATATTGAAGGGAATTGATCTGACTGTGCGTCCGGGAGAAGTTCACGCCATCATGGGGCCGAACGGATCCGGCAAATCGACGTTGAGTGAGGTGCTGGCCGGAGATCCTGCGTTTACTGTTACGGGTGGATCGGTGCGTTTTCACGGCATTGATCTTTTGTCGCTTTCGCCGGAAGACCGCAGCCACGAGGGCCTTTTCCTTTCGTTTCAGTATCCGGTGGAGATTCCGGGAGTGTCAATGGTGAATTTCATGCGTGCTGCGGTCAATGCGAAGCGCAAATATTTTAACGAACCGCCGCTCACTGCCGCCGAATTTCTGAAGATGATGCGTGCGAAGCGCGAGGTTGTGGAGCTTGACAACAAGCTGGCATCGCGGTCGGTCAACGAAGGATTTTCGGGTGGAGAGAAGAAGAGAAACGAGATTTTCCAGATGGCGGTGCTTGAGCCGAGGCTCTCGATTCTTGACGAAACGGATTCGGGTCTTGATATTGATGCGCTGAGGGTGGTTGCCGGAGGCGTGAACAAGCTTAAGACGGACCGTAACGCCACTATCGTCATTACTCACTATCAGCGTCTGCTTGACTATATCCGTCCGGATTTTGTACATGTCCTTTATAAAGGACGCATTGTGCGCACCGGAGGTCCGGAACTTGCTCTTGAACTGGAGGAGCGGGGTTATGACTGGATCAAACAGGAAATCGATGCCGGAGAATCTGCCATATGAGTGCTTCTGTAAAACAGTATACCGACCTCTATGAGGCGAACCGTGACAAGTTCGGTGACCGAGATGAAGCGCTGAAGGCCCTCTCGGGAGCAATGCTGCCGGATCTGTTTGCTCCGGACTATGGGCTTAATGTCGGGCGCGTAAGGATTCCTGTGGACGTGGCCGAGTCGTTCCGTTGCGATGTGCCGACTGTCAGCACTCTGATGGGGTTGGTTCTTAATGACACGTTTGTGCCGTCGACCACTCTGGCCGGACGTCTGCCGGAGGGCGTGGTCTTCGGTCCGCTTTCTGAGTGTATGGACCGCTTGCCTGAGATGATTGATCCGACGGAGCTCACCGCGCTCAATGATCTGTTGCTTCAGGATGGAGTGATTGTCTATGTGCCGGATGGGGTGAGACTTCACAAACCATTGCAGTTGGTCAATATATTTTCCGCTCCGGTCGATCTGATGGCTGTGAGGCGTCTGGTCGTCATTCTTGGTGAGAATGCGTGCGCGCGTATGCTGGTCTGTGACCATACCCAGGATGATCTCAGAAAATATCTTTCGCTTGAAGTGGTGCAGATTTCGCTTGCACGCGGTTCGCATTTTGATCTGGTGAACGTCGAGGAGGCGTCGCCGCTGACCGGGCGTCGTCTTGAAATGCGTGCGCGCCTGGCTGCCGATTCGTCGCTGGCGGTGACTATGGCCCATCTCGGTGGCGGTGATTCGGCGGCGGATATACGGGTGCATCTTGACGGCCATGGATCCGAAGCCCGAGTCAACGGAATGATTATAGCCGGCGGGGAAAGCCGGGTGGCCAACGCCACCACAGTGTGGCATCATGGTGAGCGCACCCGCTCGGAGCAGTTGTTCAAGTATGTGGCCGACGGTGCCGCTATCTGCGATTTCCGTGGGCGCATCGTGGTTGACGAGGCGGCCCGCTTTACGGAGGCATATCAGAACAACCGCAATCTGCTGGCCAGCGATAGAGCCGCGATACACACCGAGCCGACCCTTGAGATATATTGTGATGACGTGAAGTGCTCGCATGGCGCGGCCACCGGACAGCTTGACACAGAGGCGCTGTTTTACATGCGTTCCCGTGGGATTCCCGAGGAGCAGGCACGGCATATGCTGATGGAGGCGTTTATGGCGGATGTGATTGACGGGGTGTCGGTGGACGGTCTGCCTGACCGTCTGCGGCTGCTGGTCGAGCGCCGTTTCAATGGCGTGGACTCTGCCGTCTGTGCGAATTGTGTGCCGAATAATGATCTTTCCACCCCGAACTGCGACCATGTTTGACGTTAAAGCGCTGCGAATGGAGTTTCCGGCTCTGGAGCGCACGCTCTATGGGCGTCCTATGGTCTATCTTGACAATACCGCCACGTCGCAGACTCCGCGCTGTGTGATTGACGCGGTTGAGTCGGGCTATGTGAGCGCCAAAGCGAATGTGCACCGCGGGGTGCACACGCTCTCTCAGGAGGCGACTGCGCTGCAGGAGGCTGCCCGTGAGCGGGTCAGAGTCTACATCAACGCTGCTTCGGCGTCAGAGGTTATCTTTACCCGCGGAACCACAGAAGCGATCAATCTGGTGGCGTCGAGCTATGGCTCGCTTCTGGAGAGTGGCGACGAGGTGGTCATCACCGTGATGGAGCATCATGCCGACATAGTGCCGTGGCAGTTGCTGGCCATGCGTCGTGGCATAGTTGTCAAGGCGGCGCCGCTGCTGCCTGACGGCCGCCTTGATCTGGAGGCATGGAAGGCATTGTTTACCGACCGCACACGTGTCGCCGCATTCTGCCATGTCAGTAATGTGCTCGGCACTGTCAATCCGGTGCGCGAAATGGTGGACTGGGCACATAGTCATGGTGCTGTGGCTGTGGTGGACGGCGCTCAGGCGGTGCCTCATGCCCGCGTTGATATGCAGGAATTAGGGGTTGACTTTTATGCCTTCTCGGCTCACAAGATGTATGGCCCTACGGGCACAGGAGTGCTCTATGGGCGCGAGTCTCTGCTTGAAAAGATGCCTCCCTGGCAGGGTGGCGGAGAGATGATCGCTCATGTGAGCCTTACGGAGCCGACGACGTTTGCCGATCTGCCATATAAGTTCGAGGCCGGCACTCCAGATTTTGTCGGTATCGGGGCATTCAGCTCTGCGATTGATTTTATCGAGAGAGTGGGAATGGAGAATATCGCTGCCCACGAACACGAACTGCTGGAATATACCACGGCACGCATGCTCGCCGAGGTGCCAGGTATCAGATTGTTCGGCACCGCCCCGGGCAAAGATGCTGTGATCTCGTTTCTTATAGGCCGGCATCATCACTATGACACGGGGATGCTTCTTGACAAACTCGGAGTTGAGGTGCGCACGGGCCACCATTGCGCCCAGCCCCTGATGAAGGCTCTGGGCATTGAGGGCACAGTCAGAGCCGGTTTCGCTGCTTACAACACGCGCGACGAAGCCGATGCGTTTGTTGCGGCTCTGGTCAGGACCGCTGCGATTCTCGGGCAATAATATGTGCTGTCGCTGCGTTAATTAGATTGTGAAGAAAACGCCGCATAGGAGAGTCGCAGCAGTGTGGATATGGACGGTTGCCGCCATCGCCACGCTTGCGCTCATGTCGTGTTCTGCCCGGAAAAACACCGCCGCCTCGCGTCGTTATCAGGCATTCATCACGCGCTATAACGTCTATTACAACGGCAATGAGCATTATGTGGAGACTCTGAAGGAGATGGAGTCGAAATATCAGGACGACTACACCACATTGCTATTCACTCATCCGGCTGAAGCCAAGGCGGCCCCGAAGGCTCCGCAGCCTTCGGGTAATTTTGACCGTTCGATTGAGAAGGCCCAGAAGGCGATCCAGCTTCATTCCATCAAGAAGCGACCCAAGCGCAAGGCCGGAAAGACTTCGTCGGAGCAGAAAGACTGGCTTAAGCGCGAGGAATACAATCCTTTTCTGCACAATGCATGGCTGATGATGGCCCGGAGCCAGTATATGAATGGCGATTTCACGGGCGCCGCCGCCACGTTTTATTATATCTCGCGCCATTTCGGATGGTTGCCGCAGGTAGTGACCGAGGCTCAGCTATGGCAAGCGCGCAGCTATGTGGCAATTGACTGGGTCAATGAGGCGCAGGCGATCGTTGATCGCATCAAACCTGAAAAGCTTACTGACGGCAGACTCAGAAATCTTTATGCGCTGACTGCTGCTGCCGTAGCTGTCAGGGAGAAGGACTTCGAGCGCGCCATTCCACGCCTGCGCGAAGCTGCCGCCGGAGCCAAGGGCACTCAGAAGGTGAGGCTTAATTTTCTGCTGGGCCAGGCGCTTGCCGCCATCGGCGACAACGCCGGGGCTTATGCTGCCTATGCCGCTGCCGCCAAGTCCGGTTCGGCTCCTTACCGCACCAAGCTCAACGCCCGCATAAAGCAGAGCGAGGTCTTTGCCGGCGCGGATCCAGAGCCTGAAGTCCGGTCATTGCGGCGTATGGCCCGCATGGGACGCAATGCCGAGTATCTTGATCAGATATACTATGCTATCGGAAATCTATATCTGAGCCGCAAAGACACGGCAAAGGCGATTGAAAACTATATTCTTGCGGCCGAAAAGTCAACCCGTAACGGAATCGAGAAGGCGATCTCCAACGCGACTCTCGGTCAGGTTTACTATGCGCGCGGGCAGTATGATCTCGCGCAGCCGAGGCTTGGCGAGGCCGTGCCGCAGTTGCCGGAGGATTATCCGGACTATAAGTTGCTGAAGCGTCGTTCTGACGTGCTTGATGAGCTTTCGGTCTATTCCCAGAACGTCACTCTCCAGGATTCGTTGCTGCGTCTGTCGGAGATGACCGAAGAGCAGCAGCTGGCCATTATTGACAAAATTATCGAGGAGCTGAAGAAAAAAGAGAAGGAGGAAGCCGAAGCTGCCGCGCTGGCCGAGTTTGAGGCCAACAAGCCCGGGCAGTCGCAGCTGGCAGGCGGTGCCAACGCTCCGCAGCAGTTCATGCTCAACAATGATGATTCGTGGTATTTCTACAACACTGCCACTCTGGCGGCGGGCCGCACAGAGTTCCAGCGCCGCTGGGGTTCGCGAAAGCTTGAAGATGACTGGCGTCGCCGCAATAAGGCTTCTTTTTCGTTTGACGATTTCACTTCTTCGGACGATGAAGAGGATCAGAATGCCGATTCCGACGGAAACGGCAGCGAGCCGGCCCAGGAGATGACCGATGAGGAGAAAGAGGCGATTGAAAGGGCTTCTGATCCGCATTTTCCGGAATATTATCTGGCCCAGATACCGAAAACTGAACAGGATAAACTCACGGCCAACGACGTGATTCAGGAAGGTCTGTTCACGATGGGGTCCATTTTGCGCGACAAACTCGATGATTTCGCTGCGGCACGCGCACGCTGGGATGAACTGTTAGGACGCTATCCCGACAATATCTATCGACTTGATGTCTATTATAATCTCTACATGATGTATCAGCGCATGCAGCTTCTCGACGAAGCCGAGCGTTGGAGACAACTGATCATCTCTGAATTCCCTGATTCAAAATATGGCGTGGCTCTCCGTGATCCGGATTATATAGAGACTTTGAAACGCATGCCGGAAGAGCAGAGCCGGATGTATGACGCGGCCTATGAGGCATATCTTGACAACCGCAATGCGGATGTGCACGAAGCCTATGCACAGATGATGCGGCTATTCCCACTCAGCGACGCCATGCCGAAGTTCATGTTTCTGCACGCGCTTAGCTATGTCACAGAAAAGAAGCCAGATGAATTCAATGCTACCTTGCGTGAGCTACTTGAGCGCTATCCCGACACGGACGTCACCTCGTTAGCCTCTTCATGGCTCAAAGGCATGGCTGCGGGGCGCAAGTTGCAACAGGGAGCCGGCAACGCACGCGGAATGCTTTGGGACATACGCCTCGGGGAGGACTCGATCAGTGGAGACTCCGCTTTGGAGGCCGCGCAGTTTGATTTTGATCCTGATCAGCCGCAGATTCTGGTCATGGTTTATCCCACAGACAGTGTTTCGGCCAACGAGCTTCTGTTTCAGGTGGCCCGTCATAATTTCAATTCCTTTGTGGTCAAAGACTTCGATCTCGAGCAGATGACTTTTGGCCGCCTCGGCATGCTGTTGGTCAAAGGGTTTGAAAATGAAGCTGAAATGAATCACTACCGCTCCGTGCTCGGCCAGTCGGAGATAATGACCCTGCCGCCGCAAGTGACTTTGGTGCCGATCTCGGCAGGCAATTTCAATACGTTGATCTCACAGGGCCGCACATTTGAAGAGTATTTCAATGCCGCCCGTGCCGCCGCGCTGGAATCCACTGAAATGTCCGTCATTCCTGACATGGAATATACCTCCGATGACTGGTCGGATCCAGCGGATGAGGACGTTGACGATCCGGCTTCAGCCGGATACGAAGACGAATTTGAGTCAGAGCAGTGAGTGTGTGGCTGCTGACCAAAGGTCGGGTATTGGACGAAAACACACGCCCGCGTCGTGAGAGAGAAACGGCGCGGGCGTGTGGCGTTATATTTATGTCAGAGAGGGTTGGAATCAGAGATCTGATTTGTCAAGGCGGTTCAGTGTGATCAGCACTTTACCTGATGAAGAGAGCAGTTCGACGCGGTCAGGGTCTCCATCGGCGCGGCGGGCCGTTGCGGTCTCTTCAAGGGCGATCAGGAGCTGCTGCTGGGTGTTGTCGCCCGGAGGGCAGGCCATGCGGGTGGTGGCCAGTGCGCTGAACTGTACAGACGAGGTGACTTGAGGATCCTGTGTGATTGATCCGTTGAGCAGATTGCATCCGGTGTTACCGTGAACGAGTCCTTCGGTCACATCAAACACCAGCCTGACGTCGGGGTTACTGACATGGGTTTTGCCGATGGCGATTACTTGCCACGGGCCGTTGAGGAAGATTATGTCGGGGTTACGCAGAGTCATGACAGTTAGATTCTGTTCGTTGTGGAGCGAAAGCACTTCCGATCCGCCTTTTGTGGAAATCGAGAATGCCCGGGTAGAATCCAGAGCGATATTTATCGGCATGGCCAGAGTGTCGTCAGGACAGAACCGCATTGTCGAAGCAATCTGAGAAAAGGTCAGTTTCTGTCCGGGTTCGACAGTAAAGCTGCCGTTGATGATGTTGCAGGCGTCAGATCCGTAGAAGCGTCCTTCCGAGTCGGAGAATTCAATATATGGCCATTCGTCTTCATTGCCTTTTACCTGAGTATTGCCCACTGAGCTGATGATCCATTTGCCCGACAGGGAACGCACCCGATTGTCGGGTGCGGCCTGTGGAGCCTGCTGTTCGGTCTTGGCCGGAGCTGCGGTCTGTTGCTGCTGCTTTTTTCCGGTCAGACCCTGTATGGTGGAGCATCCTGAGATTAGTGATGCAGCCCCGATGGCAGAGAGTATTATGAATTGCTGTTTCATAGGCAGTGAATCCTTGAATCTTATTGTTCCGGATCGAGAATAACAACGCGGTAGTTACCTTGTGCGTTCACCGACTTAACGAAATTTTGCACTTGTTCGGCTGAAATTGAATTGACAAGGCCGACAGCGCCGTTAAAGGTGTCGATAGCGCCTCCGGAAGTTGTCCAGCTGCTCATCGCGCTGCGCCATGTCTGGTTGCGTTCCTGTCCTTCAGTCAGGCTCTTGACCAGATATTCTTTTACTTTCGAAAGTTCTTCATTGGTGATTTCCTGGGCCATTTTGCCGAATTCATCGCGGATGACTGCAAGCACTTCGGCTTTCTTGTCAGGGTTCATCGGGAATACGCTCTGGATGGTGACATTGCGTCCGTTGACCGTACTCATGCCTCCGTTGGCGAAGATTGAGTAGACCGCGGCCATCTCTTCGCGCACAGTCTTGATCAGACGTGCCGAGAGAATCTGTCCGGTAATGTCGGCCAGGTAATAGTTTAGAGCGTTGACCGGTACGGTGGCGCTTTCAATTATCGCACACTGGGTCTGAGGATTCGTCATCGGGAAAGTGAATGTGTCGGTGCCTTCTCCGCCCACTGTCTCAAAGGCCGGGTCTGCTTTCTTCACCGGTTTTGAGGCTTTTTTGGCGTTGGCAGGCAAGGTGGCGAGGTATTGCTCGGCGAGCGGACGTAAGGTCTCGGGGTCGATATTGCCGACGAAGATGAAGGTGTAGTCGGCGGCATTGGCCACCTGGGCCTTGACCAGAGTCTCTATGCCTTCGCGGGTGCACTCTGCCAGGGTCTGGGTGGAGATGGCTTGCATATATGGGCTTGAGTAGAGAGCCTGGCGCAGATCCTTTCCGAACTGATACTGAGGCGATGCTTCCTGGTTGCGGAGCAGGTTCTCATAGATGTTTTTGGTTGCGGCGAACTCCTGTTCGTCATAGTTGACGGATGTGAAGAAACCGTATATCATCTCCATCTGCGAGGCCAGATCCTTCGGGGTGGTTGAGCCGGAAATCGAGCGGCTGTAGAGGTTGAACGACGGGTTCAACGACACTTGCTTTCCAGTCATCAGTTTTGACAGATCGGCATTGTTGTATGCTCCGATCGAGTAGCGGCCGCTCATTTCGTCAAATGCCACGAAGTCAGCCACAGACGCAAGTCCGGTGTCGCGGCTCATTCCTTGCGGGGCCACTGCGTTGAACAGAATCTCATCGTCTTTGAATCCGGTGGTCTTGATCATCACCTTCACTCCGTTTGACAGAGTCCAGACCGTCGCGTTCCAGAGTCCGTCAGTTTCGGTCTTGACGATCTTGCCGGGTGTCGGGAGCTGCGGAATGAGCGGGTCTGTGCGGGTCTGGTCTACAAACGCCTGTATTTCCTCTCCATCCACGGCGGCCATGGCTTCGGCCAGCTGCTCCTGAGTCGGGATCAGGTAACCTTCGGCTTCAGGCATGAAGGCGATGACCACGCGGTTGTCTTTTCCGGTGATTTCATTGAAAATCGCGTTGATGGTCTCCACGCCGAACATCGGATTGTCGGCGATCTCCTTCATCAGGGGATATGTCACGGAGATGTCGGCTGCAGGAGAGTTGTCGAGGAAGTGGCGCACATACTTCTGTGTAAGAGAGCCGGTTTCCTGCGAATTGCGGTTGTTGTAGAGCTTTTCAAGGCCTGACAGATATTCCTGCTTGGCCCTGTCAAGTTCGCTTTGGTTGAATCCGGCCTTTGCGCGGATCACTTCGCGATAAAGAGCCTGGAGAGTCGGGCGCAGGTCGCCTTCTTTTGCTATGCCGAGCATAGCAAACATATCTTTTGTGTTGCTGAACAGGAAGTTTCCGATAGTGGCCTGTCCTACGGCAAACGGAGTTTCCGGACGGCTCATCATGTCGGACAAGCGCTGGTTGAGCATTGCGGAGATCATCTCTTTGGCATAGTCCATGGCCACTGCCGGAATAGACGAACGCATTTCGCGAGGCATTCCGTCAAATTTCCATATCATGTACAGAAGTGCGTTCTGTTGCTCTTTGTCGCTGCCTATGGCATAGATTGTCCCAGGGGTGTCGGGCACGTCGAACACTATGCGTTCTGCGGCATTTTCCGGCATTTCGATGTCGGAAAACATTTCCTTGACTTTCTGTTCGGTACGTTTTGCGTCAATATCGCCGACCACGATAATGCCCTGCAGATCCGGGCGATACCATTTTTCATAATAGTCACGCAGAGCCTGATATGGGAAATTATCGACAACCTCCATTGTTCCGATCGGCATGCGTTCGGCATATCGGCTTCCGGGGTATATGGTCGGGAGTAGCTCTTCAAGAATGCGTTGCGTGCCGTTGGAACGTGACCGCCACTCTTCGTGAATCACTCCGCGCTCCTTGTCGATCTCTTCCGGTTCGAGCAGCAGCTCGTTTGCCCAGTCGTGAAGAATGAGCAGGCAGGAGTCAACCGTCTGGGTGCGTGCGGTGGGCACATTAGTGATATTATAGACGGTTTCATCGGTGGCAGTGTAGGCGTTGAGGTGGGCGCCGAACTTCACACCGACGCTTTCAAGCCAGCTTACCAGTGAATTTCCTGGGAAATTTCTGGTGCCGTTGAAACACATATGCTCCAGAAAGTGGGCCAGTCCGCGCTGATTGTCCTCTTCCAGCACTGATCCGACCTTTTGTGCGATATAGAAATCGGCCTGGCCTTTGGGATATGCGTTGTGTCGTATGTAGTATGTTAGCCCGTTGGGCAATGTGCCGGTGATGACAGCGGAGTCCATCGGCACCTGAGGCAGCTGGGCCGGCATCTGCTGGGCCGAAGAGGCTTCGGAGAAGGCCAGCGTGGCCAGCGCCATTACGGCGCATTTAATAAACTTTTTCATTGTTGTAAGACTTGAAATGATGGTAATAATAAACCACAAATATACGCTGTAATTGTGGATTATGCAAATCCGGTTTGCCGGTCTGGCCGGAGACCGGTCGCTTCAACCATTTGCCGCTCTGTCTGGATTTGAGAAATGCCGGCATGCCGGATGGCTGGATTTCAGGAAAATTTTGTAAATTTGCACTCATGAACAGAATAACAGATTCCGATATTCAGGCCGCCAAGCTGCGTCTCGGCATCGTGGGGTCATCGCCTTTGCTGCTGGAGGCTGTGGGCCGCGCTCTTCAGGTCGCGCCGATTGATCTGTCGGTGCTGGTGATAGGTGAAAGCGGAACCGGCAAGGAGTTCTTCCCGAAGATCATACATCAGGCCGGTTCAAGAAAGCATGCCAAATATATAGCGGTGAACTGCGGAGCCATTCCGGAAGGCACCATTGACAGCGAACTGTTCGGTCATGAGAAAGGCTCGTTCACTGGTGCGATAGCCTCGCGCAAAGGATATTTTGAAGAAGCCGACGGCGGTACCATATTTCTTGACGAGGTGGCCGAACTGCCGCTGACTACCCAGGCGCGCCTGTTGCGGGTGCTTGAGACCGGCGAGTTCCTGAAGGTCGGCTCCAGTCAGGTGCAGCGCACCAACATACGGGTCGTGGCCGCCACCAATGTTGACATGGCGCAGGCCGTGGCCGAAGGGCGCTTCCGTCAGGATCTGTATTACCGACTGTCGACCGTTCAGATCAACGTGCCGCCTTTGCGCGACCGTGGCGGCGACATCATAATGCTGGCACGCAAGTTTGCCTCTGACTTTGCCGAACGATATTCGACACCCGAGATAGAATTGACCGACGACGCCCGATCCGCGATCCGCGGCTATCGCTGGCCCGGCAATGTGCGTCAGCTCAAAAACGTAGTTGAACAGATCTCGCTGTTTCATGCCGGCGACAAGGTTGACGCTGCGGCGCTTGCTCCCTATCTGCCTTCGCCCAACTACACTCCGGCACTGGTTGGCGGCGGCGATGCTGCCTCTGGTTCCGACGCTGGCGGACGGCAGTCGTATGCCCGCGAACGTGAAGTGCTGTTCAATATGATTTTCCAATTGCGCAACGAAGTTGACGCCCTGCGCGCCGAGCTTGACGGCGGTCGTCTTGCCGGCGGCATGACTGTGTCGCCTCGTCCGGCTTCGGGCGTTGCCCATGGGCCATCGCTGGCTTTGTCGCTTCCGGAGACGGTGGCCGTGACCGAAGTGACCGACCGTTCAGCAGTCCATGTCACACGCTCGCTGGAAGACACCGAGCGCGAGACCATCCGCGAGAGCCTTGAACGCAATGGCGGCCGCCGTAAGGCCACTGCCGCCGAACTGCACATATCGGAGCGCACCCTATACCGCAAAATAAAAGAATATGGGTTGGAGTAAACTGCTTGGAACTGTGCTGCTCACGCTCTGTGTGCCGGTGTTGCTGCCGTCATGCCGCATAAGCTATAAACTGAACGGATCGGCGATTGACTATAACGTCTACCGCAGCATATCCATCGGAGAGTTCCCGATCCGCGCCGCGATGGTCTATCCGCCGTTGCAGACCACTTTTGAGAATGCGCTGACCGACTATGTGCAGCGCAACACCCGCCTGCAAGTGATGGATTCAGGCAATGCCGACCTGCAGATCGAAGGTGAGATCACCGGCTATTCGCTTTCGCCGCAGGCGGTGGGTACTGACGGATGGGCCTCGCAGACAAGGCTCACGGTGACAGTGAGGGTGCGCTATACCGACAATCGTGATGATTCAAAAGATATGGATCAGACGTTTTCGGCCTATCGAGACTTCGATGCTTCGGAGATGCTGACTGACGTGCAGGACGAACTGTGCACGCAGATCTCCGACGAACTTGTGGAACTGATATTTAACGCCACTCTTGGCAACTGGTGACGAGCTATGTCCGGTATTGAAGACGAAGTGTCAGGATGGCTGAGCGGTGATGACCATATGGTTCCCACGCCGGAGCGCGTGGCTGAACTCGAAGAGTCCATGCCGTGGTTTCTGTTGCCTGCAGTGTTGCTGCTCAGGCGTCGTGGCGGAATGGTTGACGACAATCTGCGCCGGCTCCTTCTGGCGCGTCTTGCCGTGGCCGCTCCAGATCTGCAGGCCATGGAGATGGCGGCTGACTCAGATCTTTCGGCCGAACTGTCGGGCTTCTACCCTGAACGCGAGCCGGCACCGACGCCATCGACTACCAGCGCTATTGATAAATTCATCTCCACCTACGGTTCGCCTGATCCCGGTGAGGAGGAGCTGCTTACGCGTCTGATTTTTAATCCTGTGCCGGATTATGCCCAGATTCTGTCGCGAGAAGAGGAGCGGAGTTTGCCGAAGGACGATGACGCGCCGGTCGGTTCTCAAGACGCACGGATCAACACGTTTATCATCAAGAGCAAAGCTTCTGACGGCAGATTCCCTCCCGTTGAGCCGGAACCGGAGCCTGCGGCTGTGCCGGCAGTGTCGCCGGTGGCCAGGCCGGAGCCTGCCGACGATGTGCTGCCATCCGAAAGCCTGGCGCAGATATATATCCGCCGAGGCAATTATGCGCGTGCTTTTGAAATTATAACGCAATTAAATTTGAATTTTCCCGAAAAAAGTATTTACTTTGCAGACCAATTACGCTTCCTTGGCAAGCTCATGCGCCTGACAGGCGCCTCAGGGCCATCAGGGGAGCAATAGTTGTTAAGAATTATAAACAATTATCACATAACTGATTACATCAATGAACCTGATCCACACAATTGTCATTGTCCTGACTATCATCGTGGCTATTCTGCTCATCGGCATCGTGCTCATCCAAAAGTCAAAGGGAGGCGGCCTGTCGTCGCAGTTCGCCGGCACAAACCAGATCATGGGCGTGCGCCGCACCAACGATGTGGTTGAGAAAGTCACCTGGTGGCTCGCCGGTCTTGTCGCTCTGCTTTCGATCGTGAGCGTGTTTACCGCACCCTCGCTGACACGCGGCACCGAAGTGCGCACCACAATGGAGACCGCAATGCCAGCCGACATTGACCTTAACAGTCCCGCGCCTGCCGCAGTTTCCGACTTGCCCGCTGCCGTTGAAGAAGCCGCACCTGCCGAACAGGCCCAGTAATTCTTCCGGCCGGATTTTCTGCAAAAACTCACGGACTTTATGAACTTGAGGCGGGATCGCCCGGCACACAGCGGACGCCCCCGCCTCTCTATGCTTATAAACAGATGATTACACAAGAACAATTAAAAGAGACTTTTGAGCGCAAGCTGGCGCTGAGGAGGTATCTTTGACATCGACAGCAAGAAAATACAAGTAGAAGAAGAGGAACTTCGCACTCATGTGCCCGACTTCTGGGAACACCCGAAGGAAGCCCAGGTGCAGATGAAGAAAATCAAGGATCTCCAGGCTTGGATCAACGGCTATGCCGAAGTGGAAAAGGCGGTCGATGAACTCGGCCTGTCGTTTGACTTCTATAAGGAGGATCTTGTGACCGAAGAAGAGGTCGACGCCCTGTATGCCGACGCGATTGCCAAAATCGAGTCGCTGGAACTGCGCAACATGTTGCGCCGTGAGGAAGACAAACTCGGCGTGGTGTTGAAAATCAACTCCGGCGCGGGAGGCACCGAGAGCCAGGACTGGGCCTCGATGCTCATGCGCATGTATCTGCGCTGGGCCGAAAAAAGCGGCTACAAAACCTCGATCGCCAACCTGCTCGACGGCGAGGAGGCCGGCATCAAGTCAGTCACGATCAACGTCGAGGGCGACTTTGCATACGGCTATCTCAAGAGCGAGAACGGAGTGCACCGTCTGGTGCGAGTCAGCCCGTACAACGCCCAAGGCAAGCGCATGACTTCGTTTGCTTCGGTGTTTGTGACTCCTCTGGTCGACGACACCATTGAGGTGAAGGTCGAGCCGGCTTTGCTGTCGTGGGACACCTTCCGCTCTGGCGGCGCCGGTGGCCAGAACGTCAACAAGGTGGAATCTGGAGTGCGCCTGCGCTATCAGTTCACCGACCCATACACCGGAGAAAAAGAAGAGATTCTGATTGAAAACACCGAAACCCGCGACCAGCCTAAGAACAAAGAGAACGCCCTGCGTCAGCTTCGTTCGATTCTCTATGACAAGGAACTGCGCCACCGCATGGAGGAGCAGGCCAAGGTCGAAGCCTCGAAAATGAAGATCGAGTGGGGCTCTCAGATCCGCAGTTATGTTTTCGATGACCGTCGCGTCAAAGACCACCGCACCGGCTATCAGACGGCCGACGTCAACGGTGTCATGGACGGCGACATTGACGGCTTCATCAAGGCATTTCTGATGGAATTCGCGGGCGCTGAAGAGTAATTTAGAGTCAAAATGTTTTGTCACGCCCGAAAAATAATGTATCTTTGTGGGCCTATAAATCAGAAAAAAAGTTAACGATACTACATACCTCCAATCACAAATGGCAACACTCGAAAAAATCCGCAGCAAATCAGTGCTCTTGGTGAGCGTGATTTTCGTTGCACTTTTCCTGTTCATCATCACTATCGTAGACAATCCGCTGGGTCTGTTTCAGGATCAGACATCGGTGGCCAGAGTCAAAGGCGAGAAAATCAATTATGAGCAGTATCAGCAGCGCGCAAACCAGATGCGCGAAACCAATCCCGACGCTGAAGACACCGATACCCAGGCGCTCGAGAGCCTGATCATGGAGTCGCTCTTCAATCAGGAACTCGGCAAGCTCGGCATCGTCGTGACTGACCGCGAACTGAGTGACGCTCTGGTCGGCGACAATGCCTCGCAGATGGTGATCTACCAGTTCCGTCAGCGCTTCGGTTCCTCTCCCGAGGAATTTTTCCAGGCTATGAGCAATCCTGACGCCTACGGCATCCAGCCCGAACAGGCCGAAGCCATGCGTGCCGAATGGATATCGTTTGAAAACAATGTCGAGCAAATGCTTCTCGGCCAGAAACTCTATTCGCTTCTTACCGGCACTATCCGCGCCAACAAGGTCGACGCCAAAGCCATGCAGGAGGAAGGAGCAACCACCTACACCATTCTGGCTGCCTCGAAAAACGTGTTCAGCGCCACCGACTCGCTGACCGACGCCGACGCCAAGCAGTATTATGCCGACCACCGCGCGCAGTATCGCATCGAAGAGCCTTCGCGTCATGTGCGCTTCGTTAACCTCGACGTGCGTCCTTCGTCGGCCGACCAGGCCGCTGCCGTGTCAGCCTCGACCAAAGCCCTGCGCGATCTCAATGATCAGCCCGCAATGGAGGGCCTGGCCGGAAATTCGACCTTCACAGTCAGCATGGCCACTGTGGCAGCCGACGATCTTGACCGCCTCAACCAGCCTCAGCTCAAGGCTTTCCTCACCAGCCCTGAAACCGAAGTTGGCAAAGCCTCGATCATTGCCAACACGGCCTATGCGATGAAGGATCCGCAGGTTGTCATCGCCAAGCTTCTCGGCAAAGAAAACCGCGTGAACGGCGCTACAATCAAGCAGGTGGCCATTGACCCCACTTTTGCCCCTGACACTGTGATCGCCCAGCTTAACGCCGGTGTGGCCGACGTCAAAGGACTGGTCGGTGAAGCCCAGTCTGCTCCCATAAAATTCTCGCAGCTCCCCGCTGAAGTGGCCGACACGCTTCTGGCCATCGGCACCGGCCGTTATATAGCCCTCGGCGGCGCCAACTCCGCCATTGCTGTGGAGGTTGAAAGCTACGACGCTCCGGTCGACGTATATGACTATGCCACCGCCACCTATGTCGTGGAACCCTCGAAAACCACCGTTGACGGCCTTCGTGACCGTATGCGCGCCTTCCTTGAAGTGGCCAGCTCGGCTGCTGCTTTCAATGAAGAGAACGCTGCGATCAACGGCCTTGTTGTCAACGACGCTCTTGTGACTCCGTCGTCGTCCGCAGTGGGCCGTCTGGCCGACAGCCGCGGGCTTGTGGCCTGGGCTATGGACGCCAAAAAAGGCGACGTCAGCCCGATGAACCAGGACTCGCGCAACAGCCGCATCTCGGCCGTCGCCGTTGTCGACATTTATGACAGCGAATACGTGCCCCTGTCCTTCCCCCAGGTGAGAAGCGAAGTCGAGCTCCAGGCTCTCAATCAGAAACGCGCCAACTCCCTCATCGCCGAATATCAGGGCAAGGGCAACACGGTGGCCGAATATGCCGCCGCTATGGGCGCTTCGGCCGATACCATCTCCAACGTCAACTTCTCAGGCAACAGCGCCTCGCGCTTCAGCCCTCTCGCAGCCATGCGCGCCCACAAGAAAGGCGACGTTGTCGGCCCGGTGCGCTGGAACACCAACGTGGTTGTCTATGAGATCCTTGATGCCAAGGAGAGCGAGATGCCTTATGACGAAGCCGCCAACATGACCAACTTCAGCAACCGCATGCAGTCGCTTGTGCTCGGTGACATGCGCTCGCTCCTGCTCGGCAACGGCAAGATCGAGAACCGCATCCTCCGTTTCACACGCCAGTAAGCATTCCCTAAAGGTATATAAAAAACACGCAAGTGTGGAGTCTGGAATCTGAGCGTTTCGGACTTCACACTTGTCACAAAAGAAAGTTTCTTCCCTTATGTCACTTCAATGTGGAATTGTCGGACTCCCCAATGTGGGCAAGTCCACTCTGTTCAACTGTCTCTCCAATGCCAAGGCCCAGTCGGCCAATTTCCCGTTCTGCACGATCGAGCCGAACGTGGGTGTGATAACCGTGCCCGACGACCGGCTCACCCGTCTGGTCGAGTTGTGCGAGCCGCGGTCGGTGGTGCCGGCCACGGTCGAGATTGTCGACATTGCCGGCCTGGTGAAGGGAGCCTCCAAAGGCGAAGGCCTCGGCAACAAATTTCTTGCCAATATCCGCGAAACGGATGCGATTCTCCATGTGCTCCGCTGCTTCGATAACGATAACATCACCCATGTGGACGGATCGGTCGACCCTGTCAGAGACAAAGAGATAATCGACTATGAGCTTCAGATCAAAGACCTCGAGACCGTGGACGCCCGTCTGGCCAAGACAATGAAGCAGGCCGCCACCGGCGACAAGACGGCCCGGATGCAGGCCGACGTGCTCGCGCGCGTCAAAGAGGCGCTTGAGGCAGGCCATGCCGCACGTTCGGTGCATTTCGACACCCCCGACGAACAGAAATTCTTCCGCGAGCTGTTCCTGCTCACTGCCAAACCGGTCCTTTACGTGTGCAACGTCGATGACTCGGCAGCCGCTTCGGGCAATGCCTATGTCGATGCCGTGCGCAAGGCCGTCGAAAACGAAGGTGCCGGCATTCTTGTCGTGGCCGCTCAGACCGAAAGCGAGATCGCCGAACTTGACACCTGGGAAGAGCGTCAGGAGTTCCTGGCCGAAATCGGGCTCGAGGAATCGGGCGTGTCGCGACTGATACGCGCCGCCTATGCTCTGCTTGATCTCCAGACGTATTTTACCGCAGGCCCTGACGAAGTGCGCGCCTGGACGTTTATCCGCGGCAGCAAGGCTCCGAAATGTGCAGGAATAATCCACACCGATTTTGAAAAGGGATTCATTCGCGCCGAGGTGATAAAATATGACGATTATGTGACCCTTGGGTCGGAAGCCGCCGTGAAGGAAGCCGGAAAAATGGGCGTGGAAGGAAAGGAATATGTTGTGCAGGACGGTGACATAATGCATTTCAGGTTCAACGTCTGAAAATGAAAACTTTTCGCTATATTATAGCGGCGACGGCGCTCACTGCGGCTTTTGCGGCCCAGGGGGCGCCGTGCGTGCGTTTTCACGATGCCGCTGCCGACACTCTTGCAATCAACTCCCGGCTGATCGAGGCTTCGCGCATAGCATCGGCTCCTGAGCGGGTGGTGATGCTTGCCCGGAGTTTTGAAGGTATCCCCTATGTTGGCGGGACGCTTGACGGCGACTCGACCGAGTGTCTTACCGTCAACTTCGGTCAGCTCGACTGCACCACCTTTGTCGAGACCGTGATCGCTCTCAGCAACACCGTCGCCGACCGCCGCATGTCGTGGCGTGACTTTCTCGGCACTCTCGAGTCCATACGTTACCGCTCGGGCGAGCTGACAGACTATGCCTCGCGTCTGCACTATATCTCGGACTGGGCGCTCGACAACATTCACCGTGGCAATTTCCGTGAGGTAACCGGCATGATCTCTGGCTCGACCGGACTCACCCGGTCGCTCGACTATATGTCGACTCACGCCGGATCATATCCCCGCCTGGCCGATCCTGGCCAGCTTGAACGCATCAAGGCGGTGGAGCGCAATCTGAAGAACCACAGGTTCAGCTATGTCAGGTCTTCCGATGCCGGAAAACGTGAATTCGCCGATGCCGTCCGTCCGGGAGACATCATCGCGTTCGTCACCCGCACCAAGGGACTCGACGTTACCCATGTGGCCATTGTTGACCATGTGGCTGACGGCAATGTCAGCATGATTCATGCCTCATCTGCCGCAGGTAAGGTGCTGGTTGATCCGCTCCCGCTGTCCACCTATCTCAAGCGCCGTCCGTCGGTGATGGGAGTGCGTGTTTTCCGCACCGTGCGCTGAGCCGGTGGAGCAGATGGCGCAGGCGGGATTTCATAGTGGGGCGCAGGCCGATGGCGCGGCGGACTGATTCGAGTTCGTGGAGCATGCGGCTGTTGCCTGACAAGATGGAGAGATAGAGCGCCCATGAGTGGACGCGGCGCAGGCCGGAGGCGATCTGGTCGATGCCGACACCATATTTGTTGGCCAGCAGGCCGGTCAGTTCGAGCGAGCCGCGATAGAATCCGGCGGCGCGTGTGGCGCGTGCCGGATTGCTGACGGAATCACCGCCCACAGAATAGTCGAGCGTCACGTTCCGCTCGTATCCGAACGGATGGGATGCCGCAAGCGCGGCGATGACAGAGATGTCTTCGGCACACCGCCCACGGAACAATGCCTTGTCTGCTTCATATTCGGCCATCATCATGGCGCGCCGGTAGGTGGCCGTGCAAAGATGCACCGGCCATGGGGAGTCGTGGCGCAACACCCGCAGAAGCACTTCGCGCCCGGGCGTTATTTCTCTAAAATCCATTGTTGTGACATCGCCGGGTTCTCCGGTGGCGGCGTTGACCGGACGCCAGGCCGAGTGAATCAGCGCTACTTCGGGATGTGACTCCAGAAAACGCACCTGGCGCTGCATTTTCAGAGGGTCGCTCCATCGGTCGTCGCCCGCGCAGTCGGCTATGAATTCGCCGCGTGCCGTTTCGAGGCAGTCGAAGTAATTGTCGGCCACGCCTTTGTTGGGCGCCTGTGGCATGATGCGCAGTCGCTCTGGATAGCGCTGTTGATATTGTGTGCAGATCTGTCGGGTGCGGTCGGTCGACGCGTCATCGCCGACAATGATCTCATAGTCGAAATCGACCTGCTGACCCAGGATCGAGTCAAGTGTTCGTGAAATGGTGTCCTCCTGGTTGTAGGTCAGGACTATTACAGAGACTTTCATGGCAACATGTTTCTGATCTCATTAGCAAATTCCTTCCGGAGCCGGCTGGCGTCGAAATTTTCGGCCCATCGTATCCGGGCATCCGGTCTCATCTGCGTCAGACTCGGCATCGCTTCGTCGAGTCGTCGGGCGAATTCTTCGGGCGTGGGGTCGGGCGAAAGCAACACTCCGGTGCGGACGTCGATTGTTTCTGGCAGGCCTCCCACGGCAGTGGCTATGACCGGCACTCCATATGACAGTGACTCGCACGCGGCCAGGCCGAGGCCTTCGCTTCGGCTGAGCATGGCGGTGATGTCGACGTGGCGTGTGGCGAGCAGCCGGTGCACTTCGGCGTTGGGCAACGCTCCTGTCAGTTCTGTCGTGAGGTTGGCGGGCGCTTTGGCAACTTCGCGGCGCAGGGCGTCCATCAGCGGGCCGTCGCCTACATGAATCCATCTGACCTGTCGCGACGGGTGTGTCCCTGCCCAGTGGCACAAGCATCGGCAGAGCAGGTCGACGCGCTTTTCGGGTGCGACGCGGGCTATGCTCATCAGCGTGAACGCGCTGTCGCCGTCGGCGGGAGACGGCGGCGGGTTGATACCGGCGGGATGTGCGGTGCCGAGATGCCGAGTGTGGACTTTTGCGGCATATTCCGGATAATCAGTCCTGATATAGTCTGTTCCGTGGTCCGACACAGGGAAGCAGGCTTCCATCCGAGCAAGAGCCGCTTGCCGCCAGCTGTGGCTGAGAAACGGATTTTCGGAGTCATAGATGTCATAACCGTGTGCCCGAGTGATGAATTTCGCTCCATTTATTCCGGCCAGCGCTGCGGTGTGATAGTCAAACCAGAAGGAGTAGAAAAGCGTATTGGCCAGATCCAGCGAATGGTGTGTGATCAGCTTGTGGATTTGGCGTCGATAGTGGCGGGCATAGGCCGAGAAGGCCAGCGCGGCCAGTGCCTGGCGCGGCGAGTGGATGAAACTGCTGTCGGCCCATATGTGTCGCCATGTGTCGGGCCAGAGCAGTGAGACGCCTTTGTCTGTCGATGATGGCCGGCGGGAGAGAAATGAGCGGTCGGCCGTCACGTTTGGCGGAAGCGGGAGCAGAGGGCCACGGTTGAGCACAGGGGCTATGATGACGCGGTCGAATTCTGCGGCCAGCGCGTCAATTTCCGGACCGATGAAGCTCGGCTCGGTCAGGCCCCCCAGAGGGTATGATTCGGTGAGAAGGACGAGGGTGCTCATGCCATCGCAAAAATGGGTTCAACGTAACAGATTGGCAATAAAGGCCACTCCGCGGCCTCCTGCGGCCACATAGCGGCAGATGGCGCGCATCAGCATCGGGCGGTGGCGTATGGTGGCGAGCAGGGCCTCGGCGGCTTCGGTGGCGCCTTCGTGCCGGTAGTTTCCTGCCAATATGGCGCGCCGGTAGTCGACGAGCGGGGCCAGTTCCGGTCTCGATGCCCGCAGGTCGGTTTCAATGCGGTCGAGAGATTTTTCCCATATTCCTGCCTTGTGGCTGAAGCCAATGCCGGTAATTGATTCCACGCCTGAGATGTTGCGTCCGGGCTGACGCATAGGCAGCCACACGGGGGTGTTGCGAAGTGCCAGACGTATTCCCATCTCGAGGTCGTTCCAAGCAGGCAGGTCCTCGTTCCATCCGCCGGCGCGTCTCACTTCGTCGGCCAGTACGACAGTGCGCATTGTGGCCAGGCAGGCATGAAACAGGTGGTTGATCACGGGGTCGCCCTTTTTCCTGTAGGCCATCATGTTCACCCGGCCGTCGATGCTCTGGTGCTCGATGTCGAAAGTGGCGAGCGGCGGCATTTTTTCTCGCTTCAGTCCCTCGGAGATGTCTTCAATCATAGTCGGCGACATAATGTCGTCGCTGTCAAAGAAGTAGACGTATGGTGTATGGACTTCGGCAAGACCGCGGTTGCGTGCCGCCGCCGCTCCGGGGCGCAGTTCGCTGGCAATGATCACGTTCTCTTTGCCGTCGGCCCATTGCTGTAGCACCTGCAAGGTGTTGTCGGTTGAACCGTTGTCGACCAGCACCACTTTCGCCGGGGCAACGCTTTGAGCATCGATCGAGGCGAGAGTCCGCCCCACGATGTTGGCGCGGTCGCGCACGGGGATCACTACCGTCAGCAGATTCATTTTCGGGCCTCTCCGGCCAGCATTCCGCAGGCCGCTTGAATGTCTTCTCCGCGCGATGCGCGGATTGTAGCGGTGATTCCCAGTTCGTTGAGTCTGTCTCGAAACGCTGTCATCGTTCCTTCGGGTGCGGTGTGCAGCTCGGAATCAGGCAGCGAGTGATAGCGGATCAGGTTCACGCGGCAGTCCAGTCCGCGGAGCAGGCGCCCGAGCGCGTCGGCGTGGCGCCTGTCGTCGTTGAGGCCGCGCCAGACGATGTATTCGAACGACAGCCGGCGCTGGTGGGCAAAGTCATAATCCCGCAGCAGTTCGATCACCCGGACTATCGGGTATGCGCGCTCCACCGGCATCAGGCTTTCGCGTTCAGCGGAGTAGGGCGAGTGGATGCTGATGGCCACGTGTACTTTGGTCTGTTCGATCAGAGTGCGGAGTTCCTGGAGTTTGCCGATGCTCGACACCGTGATGCGTTTTGGACTCCATGCCATGCCCCACGGGGCTGTGAGGATCTGGATTGCCTTCATCACCTCCGGCAGATTGTCCATCGGTTCGCCCATGCCCATGAACACAAGGTTTGTGAGCTGGTCGCTGTCGTCGACCGACAGCACCTGATTGATGATAGCCGAGGCCGGCAACTGGCCGTGGAATCCTTGCCGCCCGGTCATGCAGAACCGGCATCCCATGCGGCATCCGGCCTGCGATGACACGCAAAGAGTCGCGCGGTCGCGGTCGGGGATAAACACTGCTTCCACGTCACGGCCTCCGGCACCGTCAAACAGATATTTCACCGTGCCGTCAGTGCTGCGTGCCGCAGCCTTCGGAGTTTCCCGGCCGACGCGGTACGACTGCTCCAGTCGTTCGCGTCCGCGTTTGCTCAGATCGGTCATCTGGCCGATTTCCGTGGCTCGTTTCTCATATAGCCATCTTGCCATCTGTCCTGCGGCGAAAGCCGGCAGGCCGCATTCGGCGGCCACCGCCCGCAACTCTTCCAGAGTCAGTCCGATCAGCGGCTTCCGCCCGGATGCTGGTGTTGAATTTGTCATCGTCATTTTTGTTTTTTGCAAAATTACGAATTTATTGTCAGAATTGCATAACTTTGCATTCATGGATAAGACGAAAATACTGTTTGTTTGTCTCGGCAACATCTGTCGCTCTCCGGCAGCCGAGCAGGTGATGCGCTCTCTGGTGGCCGAACGCGGCCTTGACGCGGTGTTCGGGCTTGATTCGGCCGGTATAAGCGGCTATCACAGCGGCGAGCTGCCCGACAGGCGGATGCGCGTCCACGCTCTCAGGCGCGGTTATGAGCTGACTCATCGCAGCCGGCAGGTGTCGGCTGGCGATTTTCCCGACTTCGATCTGATAATCGGGATGGACGCGGCCAACCTTTCGGCTTTGCGCGGAATGGCCCCGTCGGTCGAGGATGCCCGCAAGATCCATGCCATGGCGGAGTATTTTCCGGAGGGCTGCGCATATGACCATGTGCCGGATCCCTACTATGAGGGGGCGGAGGGTTTTGAGCTTGTGCTCGATTTGCTTGAAGAGTCCTGTCGCCGACTGCTCGACACTCTTTCCTGACTGTCCCGCAATTTTTTGGCGCGGACATGCGTTATTATGTCAGAATGAAAAGATCATACTTCTGCCATATTATAATATGTGCGCTGTCGGCGGTGTTTATGCTTGCCGGGTGCATTGAGGACGGGTTTGAGACGTCGCCTTCTTCTCAGCCGCGTTTTTCGGTCGACACTCTGGATATGGGCGTTCAGTTCGCCGGACGCCCGTCGCCGACGTATGCCTTCACTATACACAACCCCCATTCACGCCAGCTTTGTCTCAGTTCAGTGCGCCTGCGGTCCGGCGAGCACTTCCGCATCAACGTCGACGGGATGTCGGCCAGAGAGTTTTCCGATGTGGAGATCCGGGCCAAGGACTCTGTCTATGTGTTTGTGGAGGGCACGTTTCCGCCTTCGGGGTTGCTTGGCGCGCAGATGGTCAACGATATGATCGACGTGGTCACCAACGGCGTGACCAGCTCGGTGGTGGTGGCGGCCCGGTGTGTCGACGCCGTGGAGTTGGACGGCATGACTGTTGGCGAGGATATGCGCCTGACTGCCGACCGTCCCTATCTTGTGTCGGACACTCTGAGGGTGAGCCGCGGAGCCACGCTGACTATCGCGGCCGGCGCTTCGTTGCTTTTTCATGACAAAGCCGCCTTGGTGGTGGAGGGTACGTTGTGTGCCGAGGGAACGGCCGATGCGCCGGTGACCATGCGAGGTGACCGCACCGGCAATGTCGTGGCCGACATTTCGTTTGAAGTCATGTCCAACCAGTGGGAGGGAGTGAGGTTTGCCGAGGAATCTGCCGGCAACCGACTGACCCACACTCAGATCATCAACACGTGCCAGGGGCTGATGCTTGACTCGCTCAGCGATCTGACCATGATCAACTGCCGCATAACCAATTCGGGATCGGTGCTGGTGGAAGCCCGCGCGGCCACTCTCACCGTTGTCGGCTCGGAGCTGAGCAATGCGCGTGACGCGCTGGCTCTGCTGCACTCCGGCAGTTTTTTGTTTGACCGCTGCACTCTGGCCAACTGGTATCTGTTTGCCTACCCGTCGCTTGCCATCGTCGAGATGACACAGCCCGATTCAATAGCCTCGTTCGAGTCCGTCAATTCGATTATATATGGCCGTGGTGTTCCCGTCGGTTTCGGCGTTGACGATCCTGAATCGCTTCTTGAGATGCCGATCCGCTTCCGGCGCTGCATGTTTGCGGTGGCCGGTGAAGACGATGCCAATTTTGTGGACTGCATCTGGGAGGAGGATCCCGCATTGGACTATTCGCTGACGGACTATGTGTTCGAGTACGTGCCGATGCCCGAATCGCCGGCAATAGGCGCCGCCGATTCCTCGCTTGATTCTCCGCTTCTGCCGGTGACTGATTTTCGCGGGCGCAGGAGAGAAGACACGCTTGGGGCATATGCTCCTGTTGATAATTTGTCAAATTAACACTTTCACGGAATAGTGCTATTGCACATGTCTGGAAAAGTGTGTAACTTTGCGCACTGATTGTAATAAAACAGGATTCAACCAATCTGATTCTTATCTAAGGTAAATGAACATGCAACCTATACTTTATACAGAAGGCCGCACAATGGGTAGGTCCTTGCAGAAAGGAGTGAAAATACCCCCCCCGTTTTATCGCATCCCGTTGATTTTCAGCATATTGTCGCCTCCGGCGGCTTCCTGCTGACGGTTGGCGGGTGTTGTCGTGCGCTTTCCGGTGGAAAGCATGCGGCTGATTTTTCATGTGTGTATCGCTATGTTTCATGTGGCGTTGAACCTTATATGCACGCTCAGCGGCAGGCCGCGCTGTCAGCAATTCCGGTCATTTTAATTTAATTCATACGAAAAACCATTATATGTAGGCCGATGCGGTCACATTTCACAACAATATGAAGCTGAAGTTATTATCGTTCATGCTTATGCTTGGATGCGCTGTTGGCGGACTCCGGGGGCAGAGCGTGGCGCTGAAAACCAACTTGCTGTCTGATGCGGCGCTCACGCCGACCATAGGCATTGAGACTGGTCTCGCTCCGAAATGGAGTGTGGAGCTGATAGGCATGCTTAACGCATGGGAGGTCAACAACCACATTTTCAAGCAATGGCAGCTGAAACCCGAGCTGCGCTATTGGTTCTGTCAGCGCTTCTCCGGGCATTTTGTCGGTGCGCATCTGATTGCCGGTCAGTTTAATTTCGGCAACATCGACAACGGCATAAAATTTCTCGGCACCGATTTTTCAAAACTTTCCGACCGGCGATATCAGGGCTGGGACTTCGGCGCGGGGCTGGCCTATGGCTATGCCTGGATTCTTTCAAAACACTGGAGTCTTGAAGCTGAGATCGGCCTTGGCTGGATTCATGCCCGTTTTGACGAATTCCGGTGTGCCGACTGCGGAAAGAAGCTCCGCACTAATCTGTCACACAACTATTTCGGCCCTACAAAAGCCGCAATAAACCTGGTCTGCACCTTCTAAACAGCATACTCTCGGATGAAACGTTTTATCCCAACAATCGTTGCCTGCCTGCTGGCCTTCGTCCCCGGGCAGGCTCTCCGGGCCAAGACTCCGGATTCGGCTCTGAAAGTCTATGACATGGAAGTCGCAGTCGACGATCAGATGCGCCAGCTAAGCGTCGATATTGACCTGCGCCTGTCGGAAATCCGTCTGGGCCGTGACCGTGAGACTATCTTCACTCCGGTGGTGATCAGCGTCGATGGCTCGGAATCGGTCAGCCTCCCTTCCATAATCGTGGCCGGTCGCAACCGCTGGTACTGGTATCTGCGGAACGGCGGCCTTGTCACTGACTCACGCCGCGTCTACCGCGCCGGCCAGGATCAACAGCATGTGACTCTGTCGCAGACCATTCCGTTTGAAGACTGGATGGGTGACTGCACGGTCGAAATGCGTGAATCGTCGGGCAACTGCTGCGCCACGCCGCGCCCGGTGCCCGGTCCCAGCGAACACGGCATGATCGAGATGGCTCGCATCTCCACCGCCCGCCCGGCCCTGCTCGATGAGTTTGTGTTCGCTCCGCCTGTCAATGCCGGACCGGTCATCAAGGAGCTCAGCGGCAGTGCGTTCATCACTTTCGTGGTCAACCGCACCGAACTGAAGCCCGACTATATGATCAACCGCGCCGAACTTGCCAAGATCATCAACTCCATTGATTTTGTGCGCCAGGATTCCGACGCCACGATCACCCATGTCCACATCAAAGGCTTCGCATCGCCCGAGGGACCCTATGACAACAACGTGCGTCTGGCCAAGGGCCGAACGGAGACCCTGCGGCGCTATGTGCGCGATCTCTATCACTTTGCCGACACCACCATCACTTCCAGCTATGAGCCTGAGGACTGGGCCGGACTCTCCTGCTATCTGCGCGACTCCATGGACTATAAGATCGACCACCGTGCCGAAATTCTTGAAATCATCGATTCTCCGCTCGGATTCGATGCCAAGGACCACACCATTCGCCAGCGCTTCCCACAGGATTATGCCGTAATTCTCAAGCAGATATATCCCTGGTTGCGTCATTCAGACTACACCGTGCGCTATTCCATCCGCACCTACACCAGTGTCGATGAGATACGACGTGTCTATGACGTCGATCCCACGCGTCTTCGCAACGTTGACTTCTACACTCTGGCACAATCTTATCCCGAAGGCTCGCCCGAATATTGCGCAGTGTTTGAAAAGGCGGTCGAGGTATATCCCGACGATCCGGGTTCGAATCTCAACGCCGCCAACATCGAGATGAAGCGCGGAAACTATGACCGCGCCCAGAGTCACCTGTTGCGTGCCGGACGCACGCCCGAGGCTGATTTTGCCCGCGGAGTGCTTGCCGCCCGCCGCGGCGACTATGGCGAGGCTCTCCGCCTTTTCTCCATCGCCGCCGAGGCCGGAGTGCCCCACGCCAATGAATATATCGACAATGTCAGCGCCATGCGTGACTATCACCCCGTCACCTATTCCATTGAGCGCTCACGGACAACCGAAACTGAAAAATAATAACAAATACACATAAATTAAAACTTAACTAATTATCAACACATGAACAAGTTTGCTAAATTGTTTGCAGGCATGGCCGTGATCTCGCTCGTCGCCTCCTGCTCAAGCGACGAACCGATGGGTACTACCGGAGGCAACGACAACGCCGAAGGATCGACCCTTTATCTGGCTGTCAATATTCAGGACGCAACCTCATCCATGGGGCTGGCTTCAGCCCCGTCCAAGGGCCGTGCCGAAGAAGAAGATGGCGACCGTCCTGGCGCTGACGGCGGCTATGGAAACCTCAATGATGCTGACACCGAGCACAAAGTAAATTCTGCCCGCTTCTTCTTCTTTGACGAAAAAGGCGTGTTCGTGACCGAAGCCAACGTATGGTCCGATGGCGCTCCGACTGACGGCAATGTCAACAATGTGGAGTTTAAAAGCACTGCCATGGTCGTGCTCAAGGGTCTCAAGGAAAAGAGCCTGCCCAAATATATGTTCACTATTGTGAACTGCCCAGCTGGTTTCCATGCCGCTGCAACTCTGGAAGAAACAGCCCGCCAGACCGCAGCCATCAATAACGGTCAGGACTATTTCGTTATGTCGACATCGTCGTTCAACCCGAACAGCGGTCAGGTGGAAGCCCAGACATACAACTCGAAGTATCCCTATGCAAACTATGTAACGGAGAACAGTTTCTACACTGAACCCAAGAAGATTGCCGAGATTACCGATCCGGTGATTGTCTATGTTGAGCGTCTGGCCACAAAGACCACCTTTGAGATGGCCAATAAGACTCAGTCTGTGACTGTGACCGTAGCCGGTGATCCCAATAATGAGAATAACGATAACATTGCCAAAACCACTCTCTATGTGACCATTGACGGTTTTGCAGTGACCAACGTCGAGACCAAAAGCTATATTGCCAAAAACATTGACGGTTTCAACGGTCTTGAATCAGTGTTCGGTGCCGATGCTCTCGGCAAATGGTCGTGGAACAAGGCCGGCGATTTCCGCAGCACCTGGGGCATGTCCACAACCTATGGCCAGGCCGCTCCCGCACTCAAGCACATCGCATTTCCCGAAGCGGCCAAGCATGATGTTGCGGCTCCCTACTACTCTTATGAAACCACCAACACTCTTGCCAACGTTGACACCGAGACCCATCGCGTGAAAGACGCCAACGTGCCCTGCGTGATCTTCTCCGCTACCGTGACAAGCGATAAAGACGGAAAGAATCCTGTGAATCTCGTTGAATACAACGGTGTATACTTCCTCGAGGGTACTTTCGTTGAATATGGCCTGAACCGTCTGAAAGGCGACTCCAAAGGTCTGAACTTCTATACTTATGTAGGCACAAGCACCGATCCCTCGACCGACAACGATATCAAAAACTATAAAGGTATTCCCGCAAAATTCGTGACCATTCATAAGAAAGGCACCAGCGCCGGCGTGGTTGAACTTTGTGCAAACAGAGACAGTATTGCCGACACAAAGCTTTACGCCAAAAACGGCGATAAGTTCGAACCCACCACAATTGAAGCTCTCAACACCCGTCTGGCTGAGTTCACCGCCGAGGGAAGCGCACAGGCTATCGCCGCCCGCACCGGTAAAACCTACTACACCGTACCCGTCAAGCACCTCCGCGCCAACACTGCTCTGACTGCAGACAAGCCCTACCAGGTGAACGCCGAAGGTCAGTACGGCATGGTCCGCAACCACTGGTATCAGATCTCTGTGGACAAGATCATGAAGCTCGGTCATGGCGTGTATGATCCCGATGACGATAACGAAATCATCGAACCGGAAGATCCCGAGGACGACACCTACGGTCTCGGCGCGGAAATCAACATCCTCTCCTGGAAGATTGTCAAGCAGAATGTCAATCTCTGATAAGACGGCATTCAGGATCCTTATCCTATCCTCTATATTTATATATTGATCAGATACCGGGCGCGACCTCATTTGGCGTGCCGTCGCGCCCGGTTGATTTTTCTCTCTTCTGCCTCTCTGCTCAAAAACAGTGGATTCTCCTCGCGGAATGCGGACTAAACATCCGTCATCATTCCCACCAAAACCGACAACCCATAAGCCGAAAGGCCACATCATATATATATCCCAATCAGATGAAACTACTTCACGACATATTCACCCGACTGACTCTGGCCATGGCCTGCTGCGCGGCTCTGGCCGGCTGCGACGGGCTTATTTATGACGAAGAAGGTGACTGCGACTACAGGATCCGTTTCGTTTTCGACAAGCATCTGCATCAGTCTGACGCATTCGCCTATGAGGTCAACGCCGTCACACTCTATCTGGTCGATGACGCCACCGGCCGGATCGTGTGGCAGAAGTCGGAGTCGGGTCCCGAACTGAAAAGCGGCCATTACCGCATGACCATTCCCGACGATCTGATTCCCGCCGGCAACTACTCGATGATCGCATGGTGCGGCGAAGGAGCCGGCACTCATTTCACCGTTGCCGAAGCCGACCATTATGCAGGGCTGAACTGCCGGCTTGAGCGTCAGTATGACCAGGACCGCCGCGCGTTTTCAGACAGCAATCTCAACCGCCTCTATCACGGACGTCTCGACGCTGTTCGTCTGGCGCCCGACGTCACAGTGCGCGATTTCACCGTGCCTCTGACCAAAGACACCAACGACGTTACAATCCTTCTCCAGAACCTTGACGGAGTCCCCATTGAAGACGGAGACTTCACCTTCCAGATCATCGACGCCAACGGACACATGGACTGGGACAACTCAATCATGCCTGACGAAGAGATCGTCTATCGTCCGCACCACATCAGCTATGGCATGGCCCAGCCTCTCGAGGCTCCGGCCGCGCGCGCCTCAGTGTCGATGCCGGTGTGTTTCGCCGAATTCTCCGTTGGACGCATGATGGCTGACCGCGACATGCGCCTGGTCGTTCTCGATTCCGCCGGCGACACAACCGCCAACTTCCCCCTGATCAACTATGCACTGATGGTCAAGGGCACCAACAATCTGAAATATGACGACCAGGATTTTCTTGACAGACAAGACAAATTTGATCTCACCCTGTTCATGAAAAACGACCGCTGGCAGCAGGTGCAGCTCAACATTCTGTCGTGGCAGCTGGTGATTGATCATATTGACCTTTAATAATGCCCGTAATTCCGATTAAAATGATTTCACGGATCCGACATATCTCTCTGGCGCTGATCGCGGCCCTGGCCGTGACTGCGGCTTTGTGTGCCTGCTCACAGGCCGGCGGGACCGATGATGCCGGATCAATGCCATCGGCTCCTGCCGCCACGCTGGCGTTTGTCATCAGCACGGGCGACACTCAGGACCAGGCTGGCGCTCCGGCTGCATCGAGTCTTTCGAAAGCCACCCCCGCCGACGGTCCATATGATCCCGGAACAGGCTTTGAAAACTATATCCACATCGAGGCCGAGCCATCGGACATAGCCGTCTATCTGTTTGACGGCGACGGCCGATTCCTGTTTCAGGCCACTGATCCCAGGCTGGTCAGACTCAACTCCTATCCGTCGGCAAAATCATATGAGCTCTACTTTTCGGTGCAGCAGGCCGACAAAGACCGCATAGACCGGCAGAACATCAAGGTGGTGCTTCTGGCCAACTGGCGCGACTACCCGTCGCTGTCGGCCGGCAACACCGTGGCCGATCTCGTAGCCGCCTCTGAGGCGGTGATGGATTATTCACCTGTCGGACTCATCGCCTCCGCGGCTGACCGCATCCCGCTCTTTGGAGTGATCCACATCGACCGGCTCAGCCTTCTCCCCTCGGGCAACACCACATGGCTCGGAACTCTCCATCTGCTCCGCTCGCTGGCCAAAGTCACGGTGACAGACGCCGACCTGCTGGCCGGAGTGGGCGACGGCCTGAAAATCCAGTCAGTGGAACTGACGCGCTATAACACCCGCACTGTCAAGGCGCCCTCCGGAGTGACTCATCAGGACCAGTATGTCAAAGGCTCCTATGCCAAGGACTATCTCGACTGGGTCACTGTGGCCGACGGCGCCGAGGCCGCCATTCCGCTTGCTTTTGCCGAAATCTCGGCAGGCGTATTCCAGATCTATTGTCCGGAATATCCCAACATAGGCCGCGGCGACGCGCAGCGCTCGCGCATCAGAGTCACCTACAACGACAACGAAGAGTTCTACATCGACTTCAAATATTACTCCGGCCCCTCCAAAAACTCCGCCTTCGACGTCTGCCGCAACAACTGGTACCAGTTCGACGTCATGCGCAGCAAAGCCTCGATAAATTGTGAAGTTCAGGTAATACCTTATTCTATAATTGAACTGAATCCAGGATTCGGTGTGTCGATAGACAGGCCGCTTGTGCCTATAAGAAACGATAACGGGCAGCTTGAATATTGGTATGATCCCGAGACTGGCAAATTTTATGGTCTGGATAAGAAAACGGAGATTCCAAACCCGAATTTCAGCTCAGACCCGATTAACGGATGGGTGCTGATGCGTGATGAAAACAGCCAGTTCGTCTGCTATAACGACCAAGTGTCCGGTCGGTTTTATGGCTGGGACAGAACAACTGAGATTGCAGATCCATTTGAAACGGATCCGCAGGGCACAGGCTGGCTTATAATTCAAAATCCGGAGAAAACCAGAGTCTACTATTATTACCATCGTTCAAGCAGTACATGGTATCTGCCAGACAAAACGACCAAGGTCGAGAGGCCTTTTGATAATAAATCAGAAATATCCTGACGAATGAACGTATTGCATAAAAACCTGATATATATATTTGTCTGCCTGTTTTTTGCCGGTAGCATTGCTTCGTGTGTCGATGATTTCGATTCGAATCTGGGCGAACTGGATGGAAGCGTGCGTGACATCAATGTTTTGGTAAACTTCGAGCCGAATCAAGATGCCTCGTTGCAATCACGGTCAGCCGACGGCAACAGCATACAGGATATTTCCTCACTACGTATGCTGATATATGATGAATCTGGCACGAATCTCATATACGATTATCTTGTGTGGGAAAACGGGAAAAAAGCCGGACTGAACCCCGATGTCATATCGTCTGAGAGTTACTCTCCATATGTGGCCGACGAGGATGGAATGAAAGACAATGCGACTGCCATGTTGTCTTATAACCTTAAATTGAAAACAGGCGATTATTATATATATGCAGTAGCCAATGCGGAAAAGGAATTGGCGGGTTCAGATTATTCTACCGTTGAAAAACTGAAAGCAGTGAATTGTGTCTGGAATTTGGATAATGTGAAGGCCAACAGCCAGATGTTTGGTATCTTCTCTCTGACCAGCGACCAGACTGCGTATAAAGACGACAAGCCTGTACGAGTGTCGAACACCACGACTACTCTCCATAGTTGGGTGCGTCGTCTGGCATCAAAGATAACTGTTGCTTTTGATGGCTCAGAATTATATGATAATGTGCAGATTTTCATTGAATCTGTTTCCATCCATGACATTGCCAAACAATGCGCACTTGGAGTGCCTAACGTGGCGGGCATAGATCCAGGCGAAGCGGCGAATTATGATTATCGCAATCTTACAGATGAGAATAAACAGCCTAAAATGCTTGCAGCCGATAAGCGTTATGCTGTGGATAACGGCGTTATAGCTACAGGTGATATTGACGAAATTCAGAAAGTAGACACCTCGCGGCCTGTTGTCCCTGATGAATATTACCATATCTGCAACAAATCCCATCCATATATGGGAATGGAAACCGGCAACGGAAATTCATCAGACGAGTCTATTTTAGAACATAGCCATGCTCAGAAAGCAAAGGCCTTTTTCTTCTATGAAAATCTTCAGGGCGTGAGCACTGAGGGCCGGTCAAAATATCAGGATGGCGACGGAGATGGAAAGATTGACAATCCGGATCCGGAAGAAAATGATCTGAACAGTGGCTGGAAAGATGGAAAAGCATATGGCACGTATGTCGAGGTAATAGGTTACTATCGTTGTACGGAAGCCGACGAACACGTTAACTCAGGCCCGATACGTTATCGCTTTATGTTGGGCAAGGACGTGGAAAATGATTTCAATGTGGAGCGCAATCACCATTATCAGCTGACGCTCAAATTCAAAGGCTATGGCAATGAAGCCGACTGGCATATTGTTTATGAGCATGAACGCAGTATAGAGGTGCAGTCGCCCATGTATATTTCCTATTTGTTCAACAAGAAGTCGATGGCTTCTATGAGAATTTCAGGCAAGTTGCCTGAAGGCGCTAAATTGCGTGCCGAGATTGTTGAATGTGACTGGCGTCCGTGGGGTATTGTCGGTTCGACAGCTTTTCCTCCTGTTCCGCAGGAGGCATACTCTCCGGTGTCATGGACTGAAAAAGACGGACCATGGAACAGCTTTCTATCGCTTCGCATGACCAAGGTGGTCAAAATCGAAATTCCGGGCAAAGAGGGCATGCCGTCCAACCAGTATGACTGGGAAGAGTCATGGGATTATAATAAAACTTATTATGTAACCGAGCATAAAGGCTGGCGCACATATGATTTGATGCTGCCGAAGGATGAAAACGGCAAGGACGAAGCTTCTACAAGCTATGATTCCCAGGATAGCAAAGGGCAAAGCGAGGGGCTGTATTTTGTATCTAAGCAGGCGGAAGATGCTGCGGGAAACGCGGTTGAAAGGCTTGTCACTATACCATTGTTTACCCGCGCGAAGGAATTGATTACCCGAATAGGTTTTACTGGCAATAATCCATACACTGCTTATCCACGCAACGCGATAGTTAAATTGCAGATTGTGCAATCAGACGGTGTGACTCCTGTGGATGGCTTTAAGCCTCAGACTATGCAGGTGATACAGGTGCGTCGTGTTGTTAACCCTAAAGGCGTTTGGCGTCGCTCGGGATCGACTGAGCCTTTCCGTGTCACCTTGATGCGTTTGATGGACGAGGAGTTTGATTTCACAGAGTTTAAATCAGAAGGTAAATGGTATGCCGAAGTTTTCCAGGGAAATACGTCGGGAACTATATCTCTTTCATCAACAGAAAAAGGTAGTGGCGTAGGCAACCGGCCCCAGTCGTTTGTTAATCGCATTGAAGGTGAATCGGAGCATCCGATTGATTTTATGATCAATTTTCATGGGGTTGATGGGTCGGCAATTGTGAGAGTGCGCTATCATAACGGCACTTGTGAGCACGACATATTCTGCCGGGAAGGTTATGACCCTATTGATGTCAGCGGTGCCAACAACTGTCTATGGCCGTCATATAATGTCGCATATTTCAATGGTAAAACCCCGGTCTATACAAAATCGCCTTTGCAGCAAGGTTCTTATTTTCGCCTTCAAAATTATACGGCCATATGCGCTAATAATGACGGATCTCCTGATGGTAAAGGCGCATTGGGCTTTAACAAACGACCGTATTCAACGATGTTTGACGTTATTGAATCCGATAAAAATGGGGCGATATCTAAGAAACAATGGGGTAGTATCACTCCGTCTGCTTCCGTTGTCAATGCACAGGGCTTTTCCGAATGGAAGATAAATAGCTCTCAGAGCCATATACCAGCAACTCATCCTGATTATCAGGAACACGTTGCGACTGGTACAGATTTTTATGAATTTATCTCAACTGACGCTAACGATGTGGATTTCCCAATAAGTAAAGGCTATGGTGTGCTGTATGGTGACGGTGCGCGTGAGACGCAGAGCAGTCTGTCGCAGGCATATGGCTATGACCGCACTGATGGAGCAGATGATCCGAGAGGAATGCGAGGTGTGTTTGTCTATAATATCAATACGGCGGCACAGATCTTTTTCCCGATCGGCATAACCGGATATGGCCACAGACAATCCTGGAATATGGGTGGTTCTGGCGCTGATGTTGATGGGACATTGCGTTATGCAGGCAGATATAAAGTCATGGCAACAACCGGAGATCTGCTGGATAAGCGCCCCCTGTTCTATGATCTTTACCGGCGGCCTGGAGCGGTATATTGGATGGCGCATTTCTATCCGAGTATGCCTAGTTTGCCAGGGACGAAATTCATTGACGTGAAGAAGTCATCGGCTTTTGATATGAATTATTTTTCGATGAGTTTTGAAGGGTATGGTGGTAATGATGCCGTTCCCGGAAATAATCCGGCAAACAGCCACGGATGTCTCATGCGTACAGTCTTGAGCAAAAAGAAATAACGGCCAGCTGGATGGCGGGCAGATATAACGACCGGCAGGTGTTAATCTCAGGGCAAGTAAATCTTGTGCGATAGACATCAACTTCCATACCATGGGCTTTGAAGGCTATACGAATGGAGCCTCAGGGGCCTCGGCCCGCTGCGGCTCCGCACCGATACACACCCTTTTCTCGACGCGGCGCCATATGGGGGCCGGGATCTTTTGCCGTCCGGGAGTGACGACTCCGGTCATGTCGTCGAATTCGTATGAATTATAGTTTCGGAAATATTTGTAAGGATTGTAAAAATGTATTATATTTGTGGTCATTATTAGCCAAGGCTATTCTGAGTTTCTGTTGTGATCTCACTCAGCATATATTAGACACATAATTAATCTAACTTTTACAGCCATGAACATCACACTGCGAGTTTTAATCAGTTGTATCATATCATTGGCGGTATTTCAATCTGCCTTTGCAGAATCCGCTTATGAGTTTGCCGTTAACTTTTTTCAGACAAAAGGAAGTTCTGAAAAGTTGAAATCCCGGAGCGTCGCCACGCCGGAGTTGGCAGCCTTGGAAATACCGGGAACTGATGTGAGAGTGTATAAGCGCGCTGATGGCGGATTTGTTGCCCTTCGCCAGATAGATGGCCAGTGGGTGGTGTCGGCCTACAGCGAAACAGGAGATATCAACGCTGATAATGCGGACCAAATGGAGTTGATCGGCAAAATGTTTGCAGATTCAGATACTCAGGCGCTGAAGCGTTATACGTCAGTTACGGAGCCGGGCATTGCGGTGAAGGGGCCTTGGATTACCACACAGTGGAATCAATCTGAACCTTTCAATAGGTTTTGTCCATACGATACACTGGAAAACAAGAGAACCTATGTCGGATGTAGCACTGTGGCATTAGCCCAGCTGATGTATTACTATAAAGTGCCGTCGCACACAAAGTTCCATCGGAATGAATGGGATAAGATGAAATTATCTTACAATGATGGTTACACAGAAGAAGAGGCTAATGCCGTAGCTTTATTTATGGCAGATGTGGCACAAGAAGCCTGTGCGGTAAACTTCGGACCCAAACAGTCGGCAGGCAGCATCCCCTCATTCTATACAGGATATTCCAAAATAGAAGTAGACCGTTTTGCCGGCAAAGACTTTCTTAATGAAGCGGAGGCTCCTCAAATAGTAGCAACGGTGGGCTTTCCCGCCGGTCATGCCGTTATTATGGATGGGATGGACAGCAATGGTTATTGGCATCTTAACTGGGGCTGGGGAGGCTCCTGGGACGGATGGTATCCGCCCGATAATTTTGATATCATTTATGAATATGAAGTGACACACCATGTGGCCGAATATCAGACTTTTCCAAACCCGAATCCGGAGAATTACAAGCCGAGTTTGCGGATGAGAGGCGGGGTCAGCGTTGACAAGTCGTATGTCAGTCCCGGCGACGAAGTGATATTGACATACAAAGACATTGAATATCTATATACCGACAAACTGAAATTCAGTTTTAATAATGCCTGTCTGTTTGTCGGCGCAAGTTTTTACTATCCTTTCAGATGGAGAATGTTAAGTAGCTTATCCAAAGATCGTAACAATGGCTCTCTGAAAGTCTACAATCCCGGATATCTCGGAAGGAAGTACTACCCTTCGGAAACAATCGACAATAAGGAAATCGGATCTGAAAATCAGACAGGCCGTGATATCACATATGAATTTACCGTTCCGGAGTTTCCGTGTGATACCATGATAATCCGTCCCGAGTATTATCTGAGTTTAGCCTGGTATGGTCATGGTAATTATGACATAGGGTTGATTCCCGTGAAAAAATGGCCATATGAAAGAGGTGAGTACACAATAGGTGTATCGACCGAATGGGAGCCTTTTACTTATTGCAATAGCAACAGCCCCTTTATATCCGGCGACCTGGCGTCAATGGTCCCGGAAATTCTTCTTTTGAGCAAGCAATCTGACGGAAGATATAAAATAGAGCCGATGTCGCTTGATGAACTCATTATGAATTCAAGAGGGAAAGTAGAGTCAAGCCTTGAAAACATCGGGATTGACAATGCAGATAAGCGTGACGTAACAGGTTACTACAATCTTTCGGGTCAATATTCCGACAGGCCATTTGACGGATTCAATATTGTTCGTTATTCAGACGGATCATCGCAAAAGGCAATCATCACAAATCCCCAGAGATAAAGTCCAGTATTTATTTGCGATGCAGTGGGATGCGTCATATGACGCATCCCACTGCTCAGTTTGGCGTTAACGATACTATGCGACGGTCAGATGTCGCGGCGGAAGGCCTGGCGGCGACGGTGCTGGCGGTGGTTGAAGTATTGCCACTGGGCCTGCACGTTGGCGTTTGACGCCAGTTCCGGATTGCTTTCAGCCCATTTGTAGCCATAGCGGTTGTAGACCGGAATCAGTTGTTCGAACAGCAGCGCGTTGACGCCTTTGTTCTGATATTCCGGAGCCACCGCCACAAGCAGCAGGTCGACCACGTCGTTGCCCTTTTTGGCGGTGAGGGCCTTGAGCAGAGGTATCCACCCGAAGGGGAAGAGGCGTCCGCGAGCCTTGCGTAGCGCCTTTGAGAATGACGGGATGGATATGCCGATGCCTTGTATCTTGCGGTCTTTGTCGGCTATGACGCAGACGGTGTCGAGGCGTATCAGCCCCAGATACATGCCAATATAGTAGTCGATCTGGCGCTGCGTCAGCGGAGAATATCCGTAGAGCTTGTCGTATGCACGGTTGATCAGTTCGAACAGCGGTTGGCCGAACTCTTCTTTCAGGGCCTTGCGCGAGGTGAAGGTGATGCACTGCAGGCCATATTTCGCTTTGACCAGAGCGGCTATGCGCTTCATCTTTTCGGGCACTTCGGCCGGCACTTCCATGCGGAATTCGAGCCACTCGGCTTCCGGACGGAAGCCGATCCGCTCAAGCTGGCGCGGATAGTAGGGATGGTTGTATATGGTGGCCATCGTGCCCATTTCGTCAAATCCTTCCACCAGCATGCCCTCATGGTCCATGTCGGTGAAGCCCATCGGGCCGAGCATGGTGGTCATGCCGTGGGTGCGTCCCCAGTCGGCCGCAGCGGCAAACAGAGCGTCGACCACTTCGTTGTCGTCGATGAAGTCGACGAACCCGAAACGCATTTCCTTTTGGCCCGTGCGTGCGTTGACGGCGTTGTTGATGATCGCTGCGATCCTGCCGGCCGGTTTGCCTTCGCGGTAGGCCATGAAAGCTGCCGCCTGGCAGAAGTCAAACGCCGGATTTTTAGACGGCATCAAGGTGTTGACGTCGTCAAGTATGAGCGGAGGCACATGGCAGGGATTGCCCTTGTAAAGGTCGATCCCGAATTTCACGAAGCGGCGCAGAGGGCCGCGCTTCAGCGGGATCTGCTTTATTTCTACTGACATAATTTTATGGTCTTAGACAGAGAATCACAGTGAGAATCATCACCACTGCCGTCAGAAACGCGATTATGGCCAGATAGAGCCTTATGGTGGAACGCTCGGCCACGGCCATCTGCAACTGCTGCACATTCCGGTAGGGGAACGGGCTGAGGCATCTGTCGGCCACGGCCCTCAGATGCGGAAAGTTTTCGCCCGGACAGGCGTCGAGCGCCGCGCTCAGCACCTCTCCGTAGCTGCGTATGTCGTCGGCCACGTCGGTTGGCTCCAGCTGGTTTTTCTGGTCAAACCCGACGTCGATCAGTTTCAGGTTTCCGATGTTTTCCGTGAAGATCACTGTCTCCGGGCGGATCGGGTGATGGATGATATGGTTTGTCTGGACATAATCCAAAGCTTCCGGAAGCTGCCGGCTCACCTTCTGCACGATTTCTGGAGTGACCTTTCCGGTGTCGATGAGCTTGCGCAGCGAGTCACCATAAACGTCGTCGGTGATGATGCAACGTCCCAATCCCGGCACCTCCTCCAGATCATTGATCATCACAATGCGGGGGTGAGCCAGATTATACCTGACCTCGAATTCCCGTTCAAGCATGGACTCGTATTCGGGCTTGCCCTTGAATTCCTGTTTCAAGGTTTTGAGCATCACCCATTTTCCGAACTTTTTAGCGGTATAGACGTCATAAAACGTCTCGTCCCATTCCGGCAGATGTTCGATTTCGGTCCATTTTCCCCCTTGCGGGGCCGGAGGCTGCGTGGAATCCGCGGCAGTGTTGGCTTCGTTCATCTCTCTTGCTCTGACTGTATGGGGATTTCGCGGTTGATGCTGCTGTCGAGCGAGATCAGGGTTTCAGTGCCGGTCACGCCGGGGATCATCTGGATGCGATCGTTGAGCAGGCGCATCAGGTGTTCGTTGTCGCGGGCATAGAGTTTTACCAGCATGGTGTACGGGCCTGTGGTGTAATGGCATTCCACAACTTCGGGGATCTGCTCCAGATATGGAAGCGCATCACGATACATGGCTCCGCGTTCCAGATTCACTCCCACATAGGTGCAGGTGCTGAATCCGAGTGTTTTGGGGTTGACATTGTAGCCCGAGCCTGTGATGATGCCCATGTCTGCCAGGCGCTGTATGCGCTGGTGGATGGCGGCGCGGCTCACGCCGCACTCTTCGGCCACGTCTTTTGACGGAATTCGGGCATTGTAAATGATAATGCTCAGAATCTTGCGGTCTAATGCATCTATTATTTTATCCATATTTCACACAATATAGTATTTATAAATTCGCTGACAAAATTAGTGTTTTTTCTTCATTCCACAATCATTTTGCCACTAAAATCTTGTTTACATCCGGATCTTTCCCCGTTTTATGGAGTAGCCGCAGGTTCTCTCTTCGGGAATGACGCCGAGGCTGGACGCTGTCATGCCGGCCACGATTCGGAATCGTGGGCCGGTTTGATTGGATTTTTGGAGTCGGAAGCTGCAAATGTGTGACATATTGTGTATATTTGCAGTCTGTATTTATTGAAATATGAATAAACAGGAATATATTGAAAGAAACAGAGCGTGGCTGCGCCAGAAGGCGGCCGAGCCTGGCGTGATGCCGCTTGACAAGGGCATATATTATAAGGTGATTAAGCGCGGCGACGGAAAATTGCCGTCGCCCGGACGTAACAGCGTGGTGACGGCCCACTATACCGGCGCGCTGATCAATGGCAAACGGTTTGACAGCAGCCGCGGCTCCACAGCGCCGGCCTTCAGGCTGCGCGAACTGATTGCCGGATGGATCATCGCTCTGCAGCAGATGCATCCGGGTGACCGGTGGGAGATCTACATTCCTGCCGAGCAAGGCTATGGCCAGCGCAGTCAGCCTGGCATTCCCGGCGGCTCCACTCTTGTTTTCGACGTTGAACTAATCAGTGTGTATTAAATCTTTTACGTGTCATATTCGTCGGGAATAGGTAACTTTGCAATCATATATGGAAGCCTCTTGGTTAGCAATCGCTCTTGTGTCGCTCCTGCTCTCGGCAATGTTCTCGGGAGTAGAGATCGCCTTTGTGTCGGCCGACAAGGTCCGTGCCGAACTCGACACCCATAAAGGTGGTGTCACTTCCCGCATCATCGACCGATATTTTTCGCGGCCCGACTTCTTCATCTCCACTCTGCTTGTGGGCAACAATATTGTGCTGGTCTTCTATGGCATGGCCGGTGCCGCACTGCTTGACCCATGGCTTCAGAGTTTCTGTGGCAGCGATGCGTTGAGTCTTTTGTTGCAGACACTTATCACGACGATGATCATTATCGTCACCGGCGAATTTTTTCCGAAAACGCTGTTTCGCATCAATCCCAACACCTCGCTGCGCGTATCGGCCATGCCGATGTATCTGTTCTATCTGCTGCTTTATCCTCTGTCGTCGTTCACGACGTGGCTCTCGCGTTCGCTGATGAAGGTGGCGGGAATACGCCGGGGTGCCAGCGATGGCGATACCTCGCTCAGCGTCATTGATCTCAACGCCTACATCGAGCGCACCATTGACCAGCAGACTCTCGCCGAGAGTGATGGCGCTGAGATTGAAAACGAGGTCAAGATTTTCCATAACGCCATCGACTTTTCCACCATACATCTGCGCGACTGCATGATTCCGCGCAATGAGATAGTGGCCGTCAATATCGACTCAACCGACCGCCATCAGCTTTCCGCTCTGTTCACTTCCAGCGGGCGTTCCAAAATTATCGTCTATAAGGGAGATATCGATTCGGTGCTCGGATATATCCACGTGAGCGAACTGCTGCATCCTGGAGCAGACTGGACGCAAAATCTGAAGCCGGTGCTGTTTGCCCCAGAAAGTCTGATGGCCAATAAAATGATGCGCCGACTGCTGGCCGAAAAGCGTTCCGTGGCCGTGGTTATAGACGAGTTTGGCGGCACATCCGGAATGGTCACGCTCGAAGATCTGGTAGAAGAGATTCTGGGTGACATACAGGACGAACACGACCGCTCGGACGTCGTGGCCCGTCGCCTTCCTGACGGTTCATTTGAATTTTCGGGCCGGGTGGAAGTGGAGATGCTGCGTGATCAGTTCCACCTGGACATTCCGGAGAGCGACGACTACCAGACCCTCGCCGGCTACATCCTCTTCGCCACCGGCGCAATTCCCGCGCAGGGCGATACCGTCACCCTCGGCCAGTTGAGCTTCACCATCCTCCGCTCTTCGGCCACAAAGCTCGAACTGATCGCCGTCGCCCCCGTCGACACTCCGGAATAAAATGTGATCTGGCCTATTGACAGATATGAAGATTTTTCCTGACAAAGACAAGGCGTTTCCAAATCCGGCGATTCCGAGCCTGTGTTATATCAAGAATGTGGTGAAGAATCCGCGGATTATTGTCGGCGACTATACGTATTATGACGATGCGGACGGCGCCGACCGGTTTGAGGAGCACGTTACTCATTTCTATGATTTTATCGGCGACCGGCTGATCATCGGCAACTTCTGCGCCATAGCCAAGGGCGTGACTTTCGTTATGAACGGCGCGAACCACCGGATGGATTGTGCAACAACTTATCCGTTTTACATTGTGGGCGGTGACTGGGGCGGCGCCATTGCGCCGGTGATGAGCGAATTGCCGTTGAAGGGCGACACAGTGGTCGGCAACGACGTGTGGATCGGTCAGAACGTGACAATCATGCCCGGAGTGCATATCGGCAACGGCGCCATCATCGGCACAAACGCTACCGTGGCGTCAGACATTCCGCCATTCTCCGTTGCCGTGGGCAATCCCGCGCGGGTTATCCGCCGCCGGTTTGACGACGAAATGATTGACCTGCTCGAGCGTCTTCAGTGGTGGAACCGCCCAATAGAAGAGGTGGACTGCCTGATTCCCATCCTTTCCGATCCCGACCTCGCCGCCGCCAAAGCCGCCATCAGAGAATATCTGCAATAGGCGAATGGCGGTCAGAGGATGATCTTGTCGGTAGAATCGCCGGCTTTGATGATATAGACGCCTGATTCTGGAAGTCGGATCCGGGTGCCTTTGCCGATCCGTGTGCCCGATATGCGGTAGACTTCGACTGGAATATATGAGACGACGGTATTCCCTTCGACTGTGTATGATTTGACGAATTCAACGTCGATGCTTGCGTCTTCGGTGATGTCGCAGAGGGAAAGTTTGCCTTTGTTGACAGAATCAAGGCGATCTTCTCCATTGACAGTTAGCGAATGCAGGCACATGCCGCGAGCCGGTTTCATCGAGATGACAACATTGTCGCCGTCAAACACCTCGACATCGGGGTAATCATGTCCGCCGATAGTCGCGGACCCTTCTCCGTCAATGTTGACGGAGACGTTGTGCGTCAGGTCGCCGTTGCCCCACACCTTGTCGAGCCATTCAATGTGTTGCAATAGCCGACGGATCGTGTAGTTCAATCTTTCAGTAGAATCGTGGACACGATGATATTTCCATACTTTCTGATTCTGGGCTTCGGCCAGTTTTATGGAGTTGTTCCATTCTGTCAGGAAATCTATCCAGACTGAGCTGTCGATTTCGCGGAATTCACGCCAGACCTCTTGCACAAGTTTCACAAATCGGGGAAACTGGTATGTCTGGGTAATCCATGTTTTGCGATAGGGGGTGGTGTTGAAAGTAAAGTCTTCCTTATAAGGGTCGAAGAAATCTCCTGTATCCCAAAGCGGGCCGAACGTCCACGGCTTTCCGAAGTCTTTGTGTAATTTGACAGATCCGTTATAGGCGTCGTAATTGTTCATGATTTCCTGAACGACGAAGTGGCGGGCATATGATTCCGCGTCAACCAGCTCTTCCCAGTCGCGCGACAGTTTGTCGTCACTGTAGATTGCCTTGTTGATGTTGCTGAACTGCTTTGTCAGGTATTTTTTATGGACAGCGTTCATCTTGCCGGGCGTGTCGACTGAAATCAAAAGCGGCGTTAATGGATCTTCCATAAGCTTGATCTGATTTTCCTCTTGAGTGTAATTGTCGATTTCCATGAGATAGCCGCCGTCGATCATTTCCTTGTCGGTGTTATTGTCGGATTGTTCGGCTATTTCAATGCGCCCTTTGTCTATTCTGACGGTTTCGGTCAGGATGTATAGCCCGATATATTGACCGTTCAGTTCGACTTCAACAGGAATCATGTGTGGAGTCCATCCTTTCATGAGGTGTCGGCCGATCTCCATGCCGAGCGGGTGAGAAAAGTAAGACGAGAAGCACCCCACTAATGGCAGCAGGGCGAAATGTTTGTTTGCTGGCATTCCGAGCAGCTTCTGTTTTTTGGCGAATTTCAGCTTGTAGGGCTTTTTGTCAAAATTAGCCCATGAAGAGTTGCCACGGCCTTTGATGCCGAGCGCCATTGAAATTCCGTCTGTTTTACTCTCGGCCCCCGTGGAGGGGAGCGTGAGGGGGGGCCCAGG
>CAMWTI010000009.1 GCA_947177135.1 uncultured Porphyromonadaceae bacterium
CGTGGACGCAGTTAGAGTGAACTGACTGACCACAAGCATATCGCCGCCAGAATCGACGACAGAGCGGTTCATCACGCCGTTTTCGTCATTGAAGATACGGAGAGCGGCTGTCTTCGATGCCAGCCATTCCACATCGTCGACAGTGTCGCCTTTTTCTACTCCGGCCAAAACCAGAAGCCCTCTGCCGATGGAAGAGTACATGATTCCGCCGACCGACACCGAGGCTCTGGTGACACGTTGAATTACTAAACGCATATTCTTTTTTATTCGCAAAGGTAGGCATTCTTTTCCGTTATGTCAAGACAACGCAATGAGTCTGAAAAATTCAGACAGAAAAATTTGTAGATACGGGAAAAAGTTTCTACCTTTGCACTCGGGTAAGTCCTACACGACCAGCTCCCCGAGAACTCCGCCAGGTCTTGATCGAAGCAACGGTATCGGGTCGTAGCGGTGCGATGTAGATCGCTTACCCTTTTTTTGTGTAGCCCGCACGGGCAGCTATATGTAGTATTATTTTCACATTAAGAACGCCATCGGACTCGTGAGGAATCCGATGGCGTTTGGCTCTGTCAAAACAATACACGTCAGAGACGTGTGAAAGTGAAGTCTTTTTTGCCGATTTCAAATTTCATGAAATTGTCTCTGATCTCTATGTCGTCAAGTTTCGAGATATTGGCCACATAGTGAGTCATCGATGTGGTGATCTGACGGCCTATCGATTCGAGCACCGGCGATGGCAGCTCGACTGTCTGCGGTTTATCGGCGGCACTCATCGGAGAGGTGTACTCGCAGACAGCCTTCGAATCCACAGACGTGAGCATATCAGATGTCGAGAACCTGACGAGCACTTCGTCATCGTCAATGGCCTTCCACGTTCCATTGACCGTGACAACCGCAGCCACACTGAAACTGACAGGCACTTCGCCAAGCGAGTCGACGGGAAATCCGTCGGCAGGCATCGTGGTGTCGATCTGTGCGGTCAGAGTCACTTTTCCGGCCGAACGGTCGGCGTCCGCGCCGTCATTGCGCACGAATTCATAGGCCGGAGTCATGCTCAGATAACTGAGACTGGTGTCGGTAATGCGTTCGGGTGTTCCGGACCATTCACCCTCGATGCGTGAAGCCAGGCGCGACGGTGATTCACATGAAGCCATTGCGGCGACAGTCGCGGCAGATGCGATCAGATAACAGAAGTGTTTCATTTTCTAAAAATTTACTTTTTCAAGCATAACACAATACCATGCCATGCGGTTCATTTCACCACTATTTCATCTGTAAACAGAACTCCACCGGATGGAGCGGTGGCGCGATAGCGCACATAGCGTGCCGTGACATTGCCTTCCCATCCGAATGTTTCGAACGAGACTGCCGTGTCGGGCGTGCGCACGCGGTCTATCTCACGAAGCATGACAAGATTTTCGGGGTCGTTGCCGGCATATATCTCGACGTGTTCGGGCATCCACACGTCGGGCTGACAGATCTGCATGAAAGTAGCGCCAATCGAGCTTACTGCTTTTTCGACGCCAAGGTCTATGATCACATCAACCCGCTCCGGAGTTGACTGGGCGAAACCCTGCCAGAGCCGGTCGCTGTAGTTCCAACCGCCACAGATGCCGTCGACAAGAGTCTGAAGGCCTGACGCAGGATAATTTTGCCAATAAGGCTGGAGGTAGGTCACCTCGCATCCGCGCGCAAGATGCTCGACAGGCGCGAGCGCCTCAGGACGATTACCTTTCTCGGTGGTCAGGTCAAACACGGTGAATCCTTCGGATCGCATGCGCACGGATTCTTTCAAGGCCCGCTGCCTGAAGTCATCATAGTTCTTGCGCTGCGGCTCTGTCCACGCGTTTTCGGCAATTGCGAGCATACGCGGATAGAGCATATATTCGGCATGGGAATCAGACGGAATATATTCGCACCACAGATTGCCCTGCAGACCGACCGCCGCCGTGTCCGGTTCGTAACGATAGACGAATTCCAACGGAGTGTATCCGCCGATAGCCTCGGGCTGGGTTGAGGGAGCATCCTGATATGAGTCAAGATAGCAGAAGCGTCCCGGCGACATTATCACAGGCAGGGCCACGGAAGAAGGCTCAGTTCCCCGCCATGACATCACGGTGGCGTTATCTGTCGGGCCATCGCCCTCGAGAGCGTCGTCCCACACGATGGCCCGGCGGCCGTGAGAAGCCAGATAGTCTTCCATACGCCTGATCAGACGGCTTTGCAGATAGTCAGGCGACTCATATCCCAACGAATCCATCAGAGCGCTACAGTCAGGACATCCTAACCACTGGCCTTTCGGAGCTTCGTCGCCACCGATGTGAATCTGCTCGGACGGGAAAATCTCCATCACTTCGTCAAGCACTCCGCGTAAAAACTCAAAAGTGGCTTCTGATGAAGCGCAGAAGTTGGAGTTGCCACGTCCGGTCTTGTTGCAGCTTAGCAGCGGATATGCGGCCAGCACCTCCTCGGAGTGTGAGGGCATTTCCACCTCGGGCACCACCGTGATATAGCGGTCGGCGGCATAGTCCACAATCTCGCGCAGCTCTTCTTTGGAGAGGAAGCCGCCGTGAGTGCCTCCGTATTGATTGCCGTTGGCGTTCCATTCCTTCCAGGTGGAATCCGGGCGGAATGCAGCCACGGTGTTGAGACGCGGATAACGCTCTGACTCTATACGCCATCCGGCAGCGTCGGTCAGATGCAAGTGCAGACGATTAAGATTAAGTCGCTCCATGGCGCGGATCTGTTTTAGAATGAAATCCTTGGAGCGGTAATGCCGGCTCACGTCAAGCATCATTCCGCGATATGGCATGCGCGGATAGTCAGTGACGGTCATGCACGGAATGCGCCCGTCGGCATGCTCGTCGCGCAGGTCCATCAGAGCCTGCAGGCCATAGAACAGACCGGCACCGTCAGCTGCCGAAATTTCAATAAATTTCTTTCCGACAGTCATTTTATAACCTTCGGCCGGTGCAGAATTCTCCGATGCGACCAGTCTGATGTTGGTTTTGGACTTGCCTCGCGGAACGGAAAATCCGTGTTGCGACGCATAGCGTGCCAGACGAAGCGAATCGGCCTGCTCGGCGCCCGCGATGGAAAGCGACGGGACCGGAGCGAGGCGGTATTCTCCGGCGGCCATGTCAACCGCCTGCGGAGCTGGAGTGACAGCCAGCGCCAATGACAATAACAGTGAGTTCATAATGAGTTGATTAAGTCTATATAACGTGCGGCCACAGCATCTGCGCCGAAACGTGATTCGGCAGCATCATGCAGCAACTGCGGATCTGATTCAGTTTTCAGTGCCCAGCGGATTCCGCGTGCAAGGTCGTCAGTGTCACCGCATGATGCGAGATAACCGGTCGACAGGTGATCAATGATATCTGTCTGCCCGCCGCGGTCGAACGACACAGGCACTGCTCCACAGGCCATGCCCTCGATGAGCGTGTTGCCCGAAGTTTCGAACCCCGAAGATGAGAGCACCACCGAGGCGCGTCCATAGAGATTATTGAGAGCCTCATTTCCCAGCATGCCGGCCAGAGTGTAAGGCATTCTGAGCCGACTGAGCACTCTGGCATTGCGTATACGGCCAAAGAATTCAACCTTGGCGTCAGGGATGTGGTCATAGACGGCATTCAGCGCCGTAACCGCAGAGTCGATTCCCTTTATAGGATCATCAAGTCTGGCTGCTCCCATAACGATCAGGTTTTCGCGACCACGCCGAGGAGTGTAGTCAGAGATCGGATGTGGATTGGGAATTATGCTGACCGGACATCCGCGCAGCAGACTTGACGAGCGGGCTTTTTCGGCCAACCATCGGCTCACAGCGACAAAATGAATCGGCAACGAGCGATAGATTCTGTTTTTTTCCCGCCAGACAGAGTGCGACATATCCGACCGCCGTTGCAAAGGACGGCGGATGAAACGGCAACGACCGCATTCGGCTTTGAAACGTTCACCCCCGAGCGAAAGATGACATATGCCTGTAAAAGCCCACATGTCATGCATGGTCCAGACGATCGGTTTGCCGAGCGATGCCAGTCCGCTGAGCGACAGCAATCCCTGGTTGAACCATCCGAGCAACACCGCATCTGCCTCTCTCACCTCCGGCAGCGACGCCACAGGCAGACCGAAAGTCGCCGTCGACACTTTAAAGAGGTTTGTGCGGCTCAGTCCGTTACGGGCGAATATTTCGGCCCGTTCGGCCAAAAACGGCAGACGACTTCGTCCGTCGAGAGTGACCATGGAGACATCTTGTCCCTGGCGAGACAGCGCATCGGCCAGACGCGACGATGCGATTGCCGCGCCACCGATAGTGGCAGATGTGCTTATGATTGCAATCTTCATCGGTGAATCATGGGGATTTTTTCAAATTTCAGCACAGCGCCAACATATATAAGCAATAAAGGCGTGCGTGCGGCCATATCGAGCCAAGACGAACCGGTGGAAACCATCGAGCCGATCCACCACAGCACCATAGCCAGCAGCAAGTATGCTCCGATTCGCTTCACCGGATAACGCAGCGGATGGTTGGCGCGCCCAACAAAGTAGCTCACCAGCATCATGGTGCCATAGCAGGCCAGCGATGTCCACGCGCAGCCCATATAGCCAAGACGCGGCACAAGTAACACATTGAGCGCGACGGTAATGACCAGGCCGATCAGAGAGAACCATGTACCCCAGATGGTCTTGTCGGTGAGTTTATACCAGAGCGAGAGATTGAAGAACACGCCGAAGCAAATATCGGCGATCATGATGATCGGCACCACGCGCAAACCGCTCCAATAGCCAGGGCTGATGAAGTGGCGCAACAGATCAAGATAAAACATCACGCCCAGAAAGATAAGCAGAGCGAAAATGACGAAATATTTCATCGCGTCACTATAGGCCGCAAGCTTGTCATTGCCCTGGTCACGGTTGCGGGCGAATATGAACGGCTCATAAGCAAACCTGAAGGCCTGTGTGAACATCATCATCACAAGAGCGACCTTGCAGCATCCGCCATATATGCCGAGCTGCGACATGCCCTCCGGCCCAGGCACCAGATGCGGATAGAGAATCTTGTCGAGATTCTGATTCATCTGCCCTGCGATGCCAAGCACAAGCAGCGGCAGAGAGTAGGCCAGCATCCGGCGCAGCAGCCGACGGTTGAAACGCCAGCGGAAGCCGGTGAGTTCCGGCCACAGCAGCGGCAGCATCAGCAGCGAGCTGATAAGGTTGGCGAAAAATATATAGCCCACCCCGACAACCGGGTCGAATATGACGAGGAAAAAGAAGAGATTAAGTCCGATATTGAGTCCGATATTGATGCAACGCAGCATGGCGAATCGCACCGGGCGCTTGCGGTAACGCAGATAGCTGAACGGAATGGCAGTGAAAGCGTCAACGGCCACCGCCACGGCGATCATCCACACATAGGCCGGATGGTCTCCGCATCCCATGGCCGAACTTATAGGTCCCAGAAAACAGAAAATCAGCGCGATGAAAGCCAGCGAAGTGGAGGCGACAGATATCATGGTCGTGGAGTAGACCTCCATCGGATCCTTACATTTTTCATGGTTGATAAAGCGGAAAAAACCGGTCTCCATGCCATAAGTGAGGATCACAAGCACCAGCGCGACGTAGGAATAGACATTGGTCACGATGCCATACTCACCCGTGGCGAGCATCTGCGTGTAAAGAGGCACCAGGAGCCAATTGAGAAAGCGGCCCACGATGGAACTGAGTCCATAGATCACGGTGTCCTTGGCCAATGATTTCACTGCTCCGGCCATAGGCTCATTCGTCGGGGAAAAGAGTGATGTCGCGGTTTAGCGGAGTGCGCCCGAGGTGACTGAATGCCATCGGGGTGACTTCGCGTCCGCGCGAAGTACGTTTTATGAAACCTTCCTTGATCAGGAACGGTTCATAGACTTCTTCTACCGTGCCGGGGTCTTCGCCGATGGCCGTCGCGATAGTGGTCAGCCCGACAGGGCCACCTCCGAATTTGTCGATTATTGTCCGCAACAATTTGTTGTCAATCTCATCAAGGCCATAGCGGTCAATATTGAGTGCCTCGAGTGCATATCGAGCAATGGCTGTGTCAATACATCCCGATCCCTTGACTTGTGCAAAGTCGCGCACACGACGCAACAGAGCGTTGGCTATGCGCGGAGTGCCGCGGCTTCGAAGCGCGATCTCGCGCGCGGCCTCGGCCGAACATCCGACTCCAAGCAGTCCGGCCGAACGCAGAATGATGCGCTCAAGCACTTCATGATCATAGTATTCAAGATGGAAATTGATTCCGAAGCGTGCGCGCAGCGGAGCTGTGAGCAATCCGGAGCGTGTGGTGGCGCCAACCAGAGTAAACGGTTCGAGCGAGAGCTGAACGGAGCGCGCTCCAGGGCCTTTGTCGATCATAATGTCGATCTTATAGTCCTCCATGGCCGAGTAGAGATACTCCTCCACCACCGGACTGAGACGATGGATCTCGTCGATGAACAACACGTCATTCGGCTCCAGCGACGTGAGAATTCCGGCCAGATCTCCAGGTTTGTCAAGCACCGGACCTGAAGTGACCTTAATGCCCACCCCGAGTTCATTGGCAATTATGCCGCTGAGAGTTGTCTTGCCAAGTCCTGGAGGCCCATGTAACAGAGTGTGGTCCAGAGCCTCGCCGCGCATTCGTGCAGCCATGACAAAGACTTTGAGGTTCTCGACAATTTTTTCCTGTCCGCTGAACGCGTCGAAACCCGACGGTCTGAGCGCCTTTTCGATTTCGCGGTCTGTGTCAGTCCGTGGCGATGCCGCCTGTGAGTGAATGTCGATAAAATCCGAGTCTCGTTCTGTCATTTCTTCAATAAAAACACGACTGCCAGGACGAACCCCGGCATGAGGATCCGGCCGTGGCAGTGTGATCTTTTGTGTCTGCGCAGTCTCTGAAGAGACCCGCGCGGCATTTTCCTTATTTGTTGAGTATGGATTTCGCTTCCCAGCCAAGAGCGCTGGCGCCAAGCACCGCGGCATCGGCTTCCTTCAGTTCAGATGCCAGAATCTTGATCTTGCCTTTCTGGAAGCTGAGCAGATTGTTTTCAAACGACTCGCGGAGCGGATCCATGAGCAGTTTTCCGCTCTTGGCCAGACCGCCGAAGAGGATGAAGGCTTCAGGAGATGTGAAAGCTGCGAAATCGGCCAGCATTTCGCCGAGAATACGTCCGGTGAATTTGAACACATTGAGAGCGATCTCGTCGCCTGCTTTAGCTGCGTCATAGACATCTTTCGAGGTAAGTTCGTCGGATGGGATGCTACGCATGGTCGATGAGATGTCGGGCTGTGCATCAAGGAATTCAAGGGCAGAACGAACCACTCCTGTTGCCGAGCAATATGTCTCGAGGCAACCACGGCGTCCGCATCCGCATGGGCGTCCGCCTCTGCGCGCGATCACGTGACCGAGTTCGCCGGCGAGTCCGTCACAGCCATAGATGAGATTCCCACCGCAGACAACGCCTGAACCGACACCGGTTCCGAGGGTTATCATGATGAAATCTTTCATGCCGCGGGCCGCGCCATATGTCATTTCACCGATTGCGGCGGCATTGGCGTCGTTAGTCACGGCCACAGGTACTCCGAAGCGCTCTTCAAGCATGGCGCCGAGAGGCAGATTGCCTTTCCACTGCAAGTTGGCTGCGTCTTCAATGTTGCCTGTATAGTAATTGGCATTCGGTGCGCCGACTCCGATTCCAGCCACCTTGCCGACAGCGTCGTGCGCCACAAGCAGTTTGGTAGCCTCCTGATAGAGTTCGTCAATATAGTCAGCGAATTTTTCGTGTTTCTTGGTTTTGATAGAACCGGAGGCGATGACAGTGCCACGGGCGTCGACAATACCGAACACTGTGTTTGTGCCGCCTATGTCAATGCCAAGTACGTAAGGTTTATTCATGATAGAATGAAGATTTGGTTGGTAAGTTTTTCTGTTTTTTTAAAGTTTGTCGACTTCAAGATCTCCACCGACAACTTCTTCCCAGGGAAGACCATCAGCGGCAAGCTGTTCAAGGAACGGATCGGGATCGAATTCCTCGACATTGTGCACTCCGGGGTTGACCCACTTGCCAGTGAGGAACATCATGGCTCCGACCATTGCGGGCACACCGGTGGTATAGCTCACTGCCTGCATGCCGGTTTCCTTATAGGCGGCTTCATGCGAACAGTTGTTGTAGATGTAATATGTGAGCGGCTCGCCATCTTTGTTCTTGCCTGAGATGCGGCAGCCGATTGAAGTTTCACCGTGATAATTCTCTCCGAGATCCTGCGGGTTTGGCAGCACAGCCTTGAGGAACTGGAGCGGAACTATTTTCTGTCCGTTGTATTCAACCTCGTCGATCCGCGCCATGCCGATATTCTGGATCACACGCAGATGGGTGAGGTATTCCTGGCCGAAGGTCATCCAGAAGCGGGCACGCTTGATTGTGGGATAATTGAGCACAAGGCTCTCCAGCTCTTCGTGATAAAGCAGATAGCTTTCGCGCTGGCCGATGCGCGGATATGTCAGAGGTCCATGTATTTCCAGCGGACCTGTGGTCACCCACTTGCCGTCCTGCCAGAAGCGTCCGTTCTGAGTAATCTCGCGGATGTTGATTTCTGGGTTGAAGTTGGTGGCGAAAGCCTTGCCATGGTCTCCGGCGTTGCAGTCGACAATGTCAAGATACTCCATCTCCGAGAAATAGTGCTTGGCGGCATATGCCGTGAACACGCCGCTCACTCCCGGGTCGAACCCGCAGCCGAGGATGGCTGTGAGACCGGCTTTTTCGAAGCGTTCGCGATAGGCCCACTGCCAGCTGTATTCGAAATGAGCCACATCTTTAGGCTCATAGTTGGCTGTGTCTAGATAATTCACGCCACATTCCAGACACGCATCCATGATCGTGAGATCCTGATACGGCAGAGCCACGTTGATGACCAGCACCGGATTATGGCGGCGAAGCAGTTCCACCAACTCAGGCACGCTGTCGGCGTCAACCTTGTCGGTAAAAATCTCAGGAGCCTGCGGGACGGACTTGCGTATGGATTCCGCCACTGCGTCACATTTACTCTTGGTGCGGGAGGCAATGACAATCGGGCCGAACACGTCGGGGTGCTGGGCGCATTTGTGAGCCACCACGGTACCCACACCGCCGGCTCCGATTATAACTACTTTAGCCATTCTGAATATTCGGATTATAATTATGAATCAATTTTAAGTGCGCTAATTTACGGATAAATTTTGTCAGCGCCAAAAAGATTTACGTTTTTTTGTCAGCGCTGACAGTGCCTGATCCGGTTTTACAGACGTCTATTTCAATAGCATTCAGACGCCGAAGGGAAATTTTCGGACTTGACATCGGCTATATACTGACCGAGAGATGTCTTGATCGTGGTGGCCAGATCGGCGTATTTCCGAAGGAATTTGGGCGAAAAACCCTGGTTCATACCAAGGGCGTCCTGAACGACCAGCACCTGTCCGTCACAACCGACCCCGGCTCCGATACCGATTGTCGGGATAGTGAGCGAGCGGCTCACTTCGGCAGCCAGCGCGGCCGGAATCTTCTCAAGCACCACGGCAAAACAACCGGCTTGCTGGAGCAGCCGGGCATCACGCTTCAGTTTTTCGGCCTCGGCCTCGCCTTTTGCGCGCAAGCCGTACGATCCGAACTGATTGACACTCTGCGGAGTCAGGCCAAGATGTCCCATCACCGGGATTCCGGCGGCAACAATGCGGCTGATGCAATCAATCATCTCTTCGCCGCCTTCAATCTTGACAGCCTCGGCTCCGCTTTCTTTCATTATGCGGATGGCAGAGGCAAGAGCCACGTCGGAATTGCCGCTGCAAGTGCCGAACGGCATATCGACAACCACCATACACCGGCGCACCGCACGGGTCACACATTGTGCATGATAGATCATCTGATCGAGTGTGATCGGAAGGGTCGACCCGTATCCGGCCATTACGTTGGCAGCCGAATCTCCTACCAGAATCAGATCCATCCCAGCCTGATCGACCAGAGTGGCCATTGTGTAGTCATAGGCCGTCATCATGGCGATTTTCTCGCCGCGCTGCTTCATCTGAGCCACGCGCAATGTGGTTACTTTCTGCTGATTATCAGTCGTATTTGTGGACATTTCCTATTTCTTTTGATTTAGAGCTTGCTTAATTAGGGGCAGCAAAGTTACGGCAAATCCCCCGCAATTCAAAATTTGTTATTACCTTTGCATATGAACTTTGATTTGCATCCGCTTGAATTCGCGGGTATAGACCGGACGGCTCCGTTGGTAATAGCCGGTCCGTGCAGCGCTGAGTCACGCGTTCAGGTGATGGCCGCGGCGGAGGGTGTGGCCGACGCCGGGGTGAAAATTTTTCGCGCAGGAGTGTGGAAACCGCGCACTCGTCCCGGGTGTTTTGAAGGAATCGGCGAGCCGGCTCTCGAATGGATAGCCGAAGCCGCGACAGCTAACGGGCTATACAGTGCGACAGAGGTGGCCACAAGCGCGCATGTAGATGCCGCAGTGGCCGCAGGAATCAACGTGCTGTGGATCGGCGCGCGCACCTCGGCCAACCCTTTTGCCGTGCAGGACGTGGCTGACGCCATCAGGCGTTCGGGACAAGCCGGCACAATGACCGTGCTTGTCAAGAATCCGGTCAATCCTGATCTGGACCTATGGATAGGAGCTTTGCAACGAATATATAATGCCGGGGTCAGAAGGCTCGGAGGCATACACCGCGGATTCACAAACTATGGAGACCGCAGCCTGTATCGTAACGAACCGCTATGGCGCGTGCCGATAGAGCTGCACCGCCGCTATCCCGCGTTGCCGCTCATCTGCGATCCGAGCCATATGGGCGGCCGCCGTAATCTTATCGAACCTATCGCGACTCAGGCATACGGCATCGGCTTTGACGGGCTGATGATCGAGACGCATTGTCAGCCCGACTGCGCACTGAGCGACAAAGAGCAGCAGATAACGCCTGAGGAGCTGAAGGAAATTCTGGAAAGACTTGTCATAAACAAGTGCTCGCAGACGTCGGAAAGCCTTGACGATATGCGCCGGCGCATAGACGAGGCCGACGAAGAGCTGATGGAGGTGTTGTCGCGCCGTCTTGCCATAGCCCGGGAGATCGGCCGATACAAGTGTGACCATGCCATGGCGGTGGTTCAGCCATCCCGCTACAATGACCTGATGCAACGCCGTGTGCAACAGGCCGTTGATATGGGAATCGGCGAGGAGTGCATACGCACCGTCCTCGCCGCTATCCATGAAGAGTCTGTCCGTCAGCAACTTTCGCTTCGTTGCTGATCAGTCCACAAGGCAGGAGTCAAGAGTTTTTGTGATGGCCAGACGGTCAAGATGCTGGCCTATTATCACCAGTTTGATCATTCTGTCGCCGACCTCAGGGTCCCATTCCCGATCCATGTCGGGATTCATCTCTCTGAGCTTTGCAAGATCTTCAGGTCCTGCGGTGGCATACCAGTATCCGGCTTCGGTAAGGCGGTTCTGCACGCCGGCTGTTTCAAAAAGATAGCTCATGTCGTTGTTCTGGCCGAACCAGACCACTCCCTTGGAGCGAATGATGCCGTGTGGCCATGACGAGCCAAGTATATAGTCGAACTTGTTGAGATCAAACGGTTGACGACGATAATATACAAAAGAGCCTATGCCATATTCCTCCGCTTCGCCTTCCTCATGATGATGATGATGGTGGTGGTGTCCGTCATTGTCGTCATGATGTTCATGATCAAGATGTCCGTGATGATCATGGCCGCGGGCTTCCGCTTCCTGATCTGCGGTCATATCGCGGTCGAGTTCACGCGCCCAAGTGGCGGAGGAGGCAACGTCGGCATAGTTGAATAATTCTGTATGGAGAATTCTGTCAGCAGCCACATCGGCATAGTCACACTCAATAATCTCGGCAGAGGGTTGCAATGCGCGGATAATCCTGCGTATCCTGTCGGCTTCAGCCGGGGTGACATCAGAGATTTTGTTCAGCAATACAATATTGCAGAATTCTATCTGCTGGATCACAAGGTTCTCAATATCCTCCTCGCCGACGTCATCGCGTTGCAGCGATTCGCCGCAACAGAATTCGTCGCGAAGACGACGTGCGTCAACCACCGTGACAATACAATCCAGACGGGGCAGATTTTTCAGACCGACCGACATCTGCGGAATGGCACATAGGGTCTGGGCGATCGGTTCCGGCTCACAAATTCCGCTGGCTTCAATCACCACATAGTCAAATCGGCCGTCGGCGATCAGATCCGTGATCTGCTTGACGAGATCCATTTTCAGAGTGCAGCAGATGCATCCGTTCTGCAGGGCCACCAGATCATCCTCTCCGTCCTGACCGACCACGCCGCCTTTCTGAATCAGCGAAGCATCAATATTTACTTCACCGATATCGTTGACTATCACCGCGAATTTAATGCCGTTTATGTTTGCCAGCAAGCGATTTAGCAAAGTTGTTTTTCCACTGCCCAGATAGCCGGTGAGCAGCAATACAGGTGTTTCTTTCATACTGCTTTATTTTTCAACCATGCTGTGGTTATAGAATTTGATTCTCATGCGCTCCACATATTCCACGCCGTCGTCGCCGGCATATGGAGCAAAAAAGTATGTCAGTTCCTTCACTCCTTCAAACGAGGTGGCGAACGAGCCAGTCAGATCATATGCGTCGAACTGAGGCAACGGATTTCCTTTGAAGTCCGTTGCAGCAACCTTTTCGGCGCTGACCGTATAGCCTTCATTGCTGAATGTCAGCGGGATGTCAGGCAGAATGTATTCATACGGACGTCCGCCAGTCTGGAATTTCTGACCATAAACTTTCAGCGAAAGGGTGCGTGCGTCAGGATCGATGGTCGCCATGTATCGTATGCTGAGATTGGTGTCGAAATATATACGCGCCCATGAATTGACTCCGACCTTGCTTTTGTGGATGCTCACAGTGTCGGTCTCGAGATTATATTTCAGCGGCACTACATTGACCTCATAACGCTCTTCGGCAAAATATGTGAGCCAGAAGTTACCGACAACGCCATAGCGGAGCGAATCGATCCGAAAATCACCAGACGAACGCGACAGACCGCGCTGCAGCATAAACACATATGAAGAGTCGGCCGAAAAATACTGGTTCATCCCTATGACTTTGGCTGAGAGAGCAGGAGCGCCGTCATAAAAACGCACATTATCACACTCCACTCCGAAATTCTGTGTCGTGCGGTCAAGTGTCACTTTATAGGTCGACCCATTGTCTACAAACCCGGTGTTAGTCTTATGGTCATAGACATAGCTTACGCACGTCCTGTAATCCTCAAGCACCACCAGCCCGTCCATCGGCTCACACGATGACAGAGCCGCGAGTCCGACCGCCACACTTCCGAGCATCACGATCGACACAATTTTTTTCATCATATTTTTTGTCTCCTTTCTTGATTATCAGATTGAAAAACGAATGGTCATGCCAATGCGCCGCGGCTTTCCGCGCTGCACGAAGCTATGCCCTATCGACTCAAAATAAAACGTGGAAAAACGGGCGTTTAGTATATTTTCGCCCCAAAAATCAAGCGAATAGCGCATGTGATCAAATTTCAGCGACATACCCAGCAGTCCGTATAGCGGCTGTTTGTGAATGTTCGACTCATCCCAATAAATCGGACCTACACCACGACCGTCGACCGTTAGGCTGATCCCGTCGAGCCATGAAGTGCTCAGCGGCTGACGGTAGGTGACTGACCCGAACAAGGTGTGGCGCGGAGCATATGGAATGAACTTGCCGCTGAAATCATCCTTGCCGTCATGATAATTGACAAATCGGGCGTCGGTGAAGCCATATGTCGCGATCAGTCGCAGGCGGTCACACGGACGGGCGTCAATGCTCGCCTCAACGCCACAAGAGCGTGTTCGTGCTGCATTTGTCATCATCCGGCCGGTGCCTTTCTCATCTGGGAAGCATGTGAGCTGCTGGTCTTGGCAGTCAATGTAAAAGACGGACAGGTCGGTGTGAACGCGTCCGCCGGCACAGGCCACGTGCGAACCGATTTCATAATTCCATGACTGCTCCGGCTTATAGCCGACCACTGCATTGATGTCAGGATCATCACCACGCCCCATCATGCGCACCATCAGTTGCTGTTGCAGGACATCGGAAAACATCTGAGTGTTGTAGCCTCCCGACTTGTATCCTTTGGCCACAGAGACATACACGGTCGATGGTGACGGCATCGGCAGACGGTATGTGGCCGTCACCTTGGGAAGCAACTGAAGGAAGTGCTTGCCGAAGCGGTTGCGGTTGTCTATTGTCACTTCACGCCTGATGTCCATGCCCATCATCGTGACGGTGCAGGCGGTGGAGGTGTAGCTGACGGAACGAAGAGCCGTATGTTCATAATCCAGGCGCAAGGCACCGGTCAGCTTCCAGGGGCCGTGTTCAAATCCGCTTTCATGATAGACAGCCAGCCCATAGACCGGGATTGTGAACCTGCTGTCAAGCAGAAATGAATCGCCATCCCATCTCATTCCCATTCCGGCAGGCATATTTCCAAGAGCATTGCCGATGATCAGTTCCTGAATTCCGTCTCCAAGAAAATTGACCGGAGCGTGCATGCGCGCATGCTTGAGAAAGCCGAAAGCCCCGGCCATCCATGAGTATTTGCCTTCACGGCCGCGGAAAATCACATCCTGAGTCAGCGTCCACTCCTTTGTGGCCTGAGTGAGGGTGAAATAGCTTTTGGGCGTGAAATCCTGATCAAGAGTCATGTCGTCGTCCATATAACGCAGGCCGGTGATAGAGCTGACGGTGACGCAGTCTGTGCGCCACTGCATGGTCAGACCTTCGCTCAGCGACATACGTTTATAGAAACACGTATCGTTATAAGCGATGCTTCCGGTCTCAAGCCATTCATAGGGATAGCCGTGCTCACGGTTCAGATTAAACGAAACAATGTTCTCAAGCGAAAACCGGCCTCCTGAAGCATATGCGGTCTTCCATCTCATGGATGCCTGATGACCGCGACCGACTTCAGAACCATTGCATGCATTCTGCCAAAATCCGTCTGTACCCGAAGCATTTATGCAGAGCGACATTCCGAGATTCTCTCCAAGGCGCCCGTATGCTCCTGCTCCCGCTCGCCATGAATTTCCTGAACCATATTCACCTAAGAGTTTCACTCCCTGATAGCGGAGCGGCGACAGGGTGTAGATATTGATAAGCCCACCCATCGTATTGCGGCCGTAAAGCACACTCTGCGGGCCTCTCAACACCTCGATACGTTCAATGTCGAACAGATCGAAATCATAGTCATTCTTATTCAGCACCGGAATGTTGTCAACATTCAGACCAACGGCCGGCTGATCTATCCGTGCTCCGAGTCCGCGCACATATATAGTCGACGTCATTCGCGAACCGTAGTCCGGCACATAGAAATTGGGAACTATTTCCGAAGCCTGTTTCATAGTGACAATACGTTCGCGCTCCACCTCGGCAGCGTCGATGGTGGTGGCGGCAACTGGCTGTATGGCAAGCGACGGAGCCTGTTTTATGGCAGTGACTGACACTTCCGGCAGAGTCGTATTGAGTGAATCCGATCTGGCTCCGGCCTGTAGAATCGGTATGACACCGGCCAGATAATATATTGTCATGACAATGCGTCTGAATAAATGTCTCATCTCTTCATGTAATTTGTAAAGTTACGCAAATCGCCACCATATTTCGTGGCTCAGTATGCAATACGGTCATTTTTAACATTCATGCCAAGACCTTCGGCAGGTCGTAGAGAAAAGGAAAAATGCGGATCGGGTGGCAGCAATGACAGGCCGACAGAGGCAGATGCGCCGGAGGTGATCGAAAACACCGACGGAGCGGTTACGAAACGACAAAGGCTCTGCGCGACAAATCCCATGGTCATGCGCAGATTCACCTCAACTGTGGGGCAGATCAAAGTCCGGCCGTCGGCAGCGCGATACAGCATCATGTCCACACCAAACGGCCCGCAGTAAAGACGGCCGACAATTTCCGACATAGCCTCCGACACCGCGCGGGCCGTAATGTCAATATGGTCGCAGCCAAGCATTTCGGCCAACTGCGGCTGCGTAGCCACAATGTTGCCGCCATAGGCACATGCCGAGGAGTTGAAAAAGAGCGATAGACCGCAATATGACACCGAGCCGGCTCCGTCAGAACGAAACAGCATGGCGAAATCACGAAGTCTGTCAAGACGGGGCTCGACCATTACCGAGCCTTGACGGCGTATGATTCCGGCACACAGCCGCTCTACCTGCCGTCGCGGCATGCCGGAGCAATCGGCCACTCCGCGGCCACTGCTGCTCCATGGAGCCTTGATAAAGAAGTCATTGCCCTGCGGCAGCTGCGACAAGTCAGTAATTTCCAGGGGCTCCGGAGGCAACTGATAAGGCAGAGACGATGCCGCCGAAAGACGGCGGTGGAGCAGCAGTGCGGTGCGCCTGTGACTTAGACCGCGCAGAATCTCTGTGTCCGGAAACGGGCCATCAATCCCTATGGCTCTGAACTGCCTGACGGCATGTGCGCTCCATCCCCATGGCGCCGGAATCCCTTCAGTGCCGACACTCACGCCAAGGCCAAAACGCCGGCTCATGCAGTCGGCCCAGGCAGCATCAGCCTCTGGGGCATAGACACGATCGCCAGGAGCGGCATACCACAACGGCAACATAGCCGCAGCACGGTGAAGAGCCACGGCCGCACGCGGCGGCGTATAGCCTGCTGTTCCGGCGGCAAGCGCCAGATCATTTTCAGGATTGAACAGATGAAGCTTCACCGGCCGGAACAGCAATCAGTTCAAACGGCATGGCCGACTCGACTGTGACGTCGGCAAACACACCGGGCTTCAGAGGCATGGTCTTGCGAACAAGGACTTCCGGATCCACTTCCGGTGAATCCCACTGCGTGCGGCCAACATAAAATTCAGATTCTTCCCTGTCAACCATGACGCGCAGTGTCTTGCCCACTTTGGCTTCTTGCTGCTCAAGCGAGATCTTCTCCTGAAGGGCCATAAGTGCGTCAAGACGACGCAGTTTCTCATCCTGTGGAATAATGTCTCTAAAATTGCGGGCGGCATATGTATCTTCCTCCTCACAATAGGCAAAAGCCCCCATGCGCTCAAAACGGGTCTGCTTCACAAACTCCATCAGCTCGTCAAACTCACGTTCGCCTTCGCCGGGAAATCCCACCATCAGGGTTGTGCGCAAGTGCAGATCAGGCACTTCTTCACGCATTCTCGCTATGAGTTCACGAGTCTGGGCGCCGGTGATGTGACGGCGCATATTTTCAAGCACCCTGTCTGATATGTGTTGCAGTGCGATATCCATATATGAGCAGACATTATCACGGGCGGCCATGACAGGCAGAATCCCGTATGGGAAATCCGACGGATACGCATAGTGCAGACGCAGCCACTCCACACCGTCGATATCGGCCAGACGCTCCACAAGCTCAGGCAGACGGTGATGATGCCCTGCGAGATCAAGACCATAGCTCGACAAATCCTGAGCGATAACATTGAATTCCCTGACTCCGCGACGCGTCAACGCCTTGACTTCAGCCTCAAGGTCCTCAATCGGACGGGAATGCATGCGGCCTGTTATCAGAGGAATGGCACAGAAAGCGCAAAAGCGGTTGCATCCTTCTGAAATTTTAAGATAGGCATGATGGCGCGGCGTGGTGATCACACGGTCATAATCTATCACGGCCGGATGCTCGCGCGCCATGAGTTTCACGATTTCCGGCCAATCGAATTTGCCGTACCAGGCATCTACTTCGGGCAGTTCTGCAGGAAGTTCGCCAGAATAACGTTCCGACAGACATCCCATCACGATAACTTTGCCGACACGGCCAGCATCTTTGGCTCCGGCGGCCTCGAGAATCGTGTTGATCGACTCTTCCTTTGCGTCACCGATGAAACCACATGTGTTTATCACCACGGCATCGGACTCACGTTCGCCTGGAGTATCAGCCAGACGGGCATCTATGCCGCTTCGGCCAAACATGGCGAGCAAACGCTCGGAATCTACCAGATTCTTGCTGCATCCGAGCGATATCACATCAACTGTCGGGCGTCGGCTCATCGTTTCATGTCGCTGAACAGCGAATTTACAAATTCTTCCTTGTCAAAGACCTGAAGGTCTGTTATACCCTCGCCAAGTCCTATATACTTAACCGGAATACCGAACTGGTCGCTGATACCGATCACGACTCCGCCCTTGGCGGTGCCGTCGAGTTTGGTGATGGCAAGCGATGTCACGTCTGTGGCGGCCACAAACTGACGGGCCTGCTCAAATGCATTCTGTCCTGTCGATCCGTCAAGCACCAGCATCACGTCATCAGGTGCGGAAGGCACGACCTTCTGCATCACGCGTTTGATTTTGGTCAGTTCGTCCATCAGCCCTTTTTTGTTGTGCAGACGGCCGGCGGTGTCAATGATAACCACATCGGCATTCTGTGTGACGGCACTTTGCAAAGTATCGAAGGCGACAGACGCCGGATCCGAGCCAAGCTGCTGCTTGACAATGGGAACCCCGGCCCGTTCAGCCCACACATCAAGCTGGTCTATTGCCGCGGCACGGAATGTGTCGGCCGCACCGAGCACCACCTTGCATCCGGCCGCAGTGAACTGATGGGCAAGTTTGCCTATCGTCGTGGTCTTGCCAACGCCGTTGACGCCTACAACCATGATAACATAAGGGCGCCTGGCAGTGTCGGGCAGACGAAAATCTCGTGTCGGCGCATCGGGCGATGTTTTTTCATTTTCAGCCAGCAGAGCGGCGATTTCCTCGCGAAGCATACGGTGCAGTTCGTCTGTGCCGACATATTTGTCGCGCGCGACGCGATCACGTATTCTGTCAATAATCTTCAGAGTGGTTTCCACACCGACATCGGAAGTGATGAACACTTCTTCCAGTTCATCCAGAAAATCATCGTCAATTGTGCTATGACCGGCAATGGCGCGCGTGATCTTGCTCCATACCCCCTGCTTCGTGCGCTCAAGACCCTTGTCAAGTGTCTCTTTTTTCTCGCGCGAGAAAATTTTGCTAAAAAAACTCATTTGGTGCTGTTTGGTTTTCAGGCTGCAAATTTAGTGAAAAATCTTGATATTTCACAATCATCTGCTTGTGCGGAACGCTCCAGAAGAGCCGCGTCTGGAACTGGAGCCGAAGCCTGTGTCACCAAAGCCGCCGAAGCCGTCGTCATCATCATCATCTTCTTCGGTGCCGGAACCTGAGGCGCCGTCTGTCGCTTTTTCCTTCGGCTTGTTCTTTTTTATCTCAAGCGGCTTCTGCCGGTCAATCGGAAGCTCAAATATGTTCCAGCCCTGCTCAAGGTCCCAGTTTTTCTTAAGTGTAAGTTTTTTAGGGAAATAATATGTCTCTTCAGGCTGTCTGCGTTCCGACATGCTGCCGTCGGTATATGACCCGCTATGGTCGGCGTCGAGATATATCCGGGCATAATATGTGCCAGGCGATATATAACGGAGAATGCAGCGTCCGTCGACCACCGGCGCAGAAGCCACCGGTACATCGGAGCCGCTGAGCAACTCGACTATGGCCGGCACGGTATCAGGGCCTGTCACATTGAAAATGACCGTGGAATAGTCATCCATACTCTTTGCCGTGATCTCCTGTTGAATCGGCTTATTATATACCGGATATATGCCGCGGACAGCCATTGAGTCAACCAAAAGCCGATATTTTGCCTCCGGCTTCCATTTGTGCTCTATATTGAACCGACGCAAGCTCACAGAGTCGACCGGCTCAAGCCTTGCCTTGAAATCGGCGACAGGAGTCCAGACGGTGTCAACCATAATCTCCAGTCGTATGCCTGCCGTATCGACCGAAGCAAGCGGCTGGTCAAACTCAATATACAAAGGTTTATGCAGGTCTTGCGTTGTGCTGCCAAGTTTGATGCCGAGCCATGCGTCGGGCTGGCGCAGAGCGAATGTGTCGATGGCTATAGTGTCGTTCTTCTCACGCACTGAATCGATTTTTTCCTGCAAGGTGCGCACATGAAACTGCCTGGCGGCCTCCGCTATCTGTTTTTTGCCGCGCGGACGTTTGGTGAAGAATTTCAGAGTATCCGTGGCCCAGACAATCCTGTCGAGCGAATCGACTCTCCGGTATGTGGTCTCGATCAGCAGCGAGTCGGAGCGTATAAGCGACGTGTCGGTGAGCCAATAACGCAGAGTGTCGGCCGAAAGCGATCGTTCGAGCACACTGACCGAGTCGACCGGCAGACGCATGGAGTCAGAGCCGGAAGCAATCACAGTCAACCGCGGCAACGAATCGGCCGGCGCTGCCATTTCAAGCGAAATGATGTTGCGCCCCACCCTGGAATACTCTTTCAGATATTGCGCCCGATACTGTTCGTTAAACCAAGTCAGCAACACATCGTCAGGTAAATAGCGCACTGCCTGTCGCACAATGACGGAGTCCTCCTCAAGCGACGACAGCAGCGTATCGGCCACCGTCTCAAAATGCGTCGACGGAGAAATCAACGAATCACAAAAAGCGACGTCTTCCGTGCGGTCCCAGTGATAATCTCGGTTCAGATCATTGAGCGCGAATATCTGGTACTTGCCCGGTTTGAGGTTGCGCACCGTGAACTGTCCGTACTGATCTGTCTTGGCAATGCGCTCCATGCGCAACGTCGAGATCGCGGAGTCAGCGTCAGTGGAATAGACTCCGACCAGCATGCCCTGTGCAGGCTCAAGCGTCCGTCCCTCAAGCACAATGCCCGATATGCGCAAAGTGTCAAGTTCCGGACCGGTTGCGAAGTCCATGGCCAGTCCTTCGAGCGGATTTCCTTCGTTAAGATCAGTCACGGCATCGCTGAAGTCTATGGTATAGGTCGTGTTTGGAAGCAAGGTATCTTTCAGAGTCACGGTGACGTGACGTCCGTTGGCCGTGACTCCCGGTTGCTGGATCTGCGGCGGAGAAACGACCACTTTGTCGGCCGGACTGTTGAGCTGCACGTTTTCGTCAAACGTCAGGACTATACGCTGGCCATCGAAATCGACAGTTCCTGGACCTGGAGAAGCGGCGATGAAACGAGGCGGGGTCTCGTCACGCGGACCGCCGTCAGGACGGCCTATGCTGGCACAGGCGGAAACCAGCAAGGTGGTTGCCGCAGCTATCGGAAGAAGCAGACGCATCTGATTATTCATTGATTAATATGCTTGAAGTGCGCGTGTTGCGCAAAAAGAAAAACAAGAACAGCACGGCTGCCAGAAAAAGGCTCACCGAAAAACTCAGAAAAATGCCATAAATTCCCATTCCGAAAGTGAATCCCATGAGATATGTGGCCGGAACACCAACAACGACATAGCTGAAAAAAGAGATCCAGAGCATTGGCATGACTTTCGATGTGCCGCGGAGTGAATTGGCAAAATTGGTCTGGGTAGCATCCGAGAGCTGATAGAGCAACAGAGGCACAATCAACGACATGCAGGTGGCCATGACGGACGGATCAGAGGTGAACAGACCGATGAGCCGGTGTCCGAAGAAACAGAATGACAGGCACGCCAGCACACACATCACAAGAGTGAAATGATAACCGGCAAAACCATCGCGACGCATGGCGCGTATATCACCTCGTCCGGCATCATTGGCCACCATGACAGAGGTTGCCGTGCCGACCGAATAGTAAAAGCAGAAACCGAGTTGCCCGACCACGACCATCACCTGAAACGCAGCCAGCTCAATGGCGCCTATCCAACCGGCCATGACAGCGGCGATCGAGAATGAACCGCACTCGAAACTCAGTTGCAGGGCGATTGGCAGCGATATCATAAAAACCCGACGAAGCGTCTGGCCATCGGCTCCGGCATGGATAAAGCCGGTTTTATATTCGCGATTGGCTCTCGCCCTAAAGAAAATCAACATTATTATCACCAGCCCTAGCCAACGCGCCACAAGAGTGGAAATGCCGGCCCCTGTCAGACCGAGTTCCGGAGCGCCGAAGTGGCCATAGATCAGGAAATAGTTACCTATGACATTGAGCACGTTGGTCGACAGCACAATACACACCGGCATGGCAGTACGCCTGATCCCGTAGCTCCACTGGGCAAATACATTGAAAAGCGCGATTGGCACTACTCCTGCAAGATATAGCAGATAATACGGACGGATCACCGGCAGCAGATGCTCAGGCTGGCCAAGATGGGGCAACACCGTATATATATAGCCCATCACACCTGTGATCATAATCACAAAAACAAGGTTCAGCAACAAAGCATTGCGCATAAGCCTGCCGATGGCCTCCGTCTCGCCTCGGCCAAACAGCGCTCCGACCAATGGAGTGATGCCGTAAGTGAAACCGATACAGGCAAGTATGGCTATATTGAACAGATTGTTGACAAAAGAGGCCGAAGCCAAGGCGTCAGTGGAATAATGCCCCACCATCATATTGTCGGCAAATCCCACAAAAATTATGCCCGCCTGACCAGCCACGATAGGCAGGCCGAGTCTGGCAAGCTCCTTATAGGACTCAATGTAACTTTTCATTCTTCGTAACGGTCAGATTTTTAATCTTGACATGATAAAATTTTGATCATTGCGGTTTCAGTCTATCGTGCCCTGCTCCACCCCGACACACACACGCTCGATTATTGCATCGTCACTGTTTTTGTCAGGCTGATATGTCCCCTTGAGATTAACGCCGAACAGACGGCCGAACGTCTGCCAGAAACCGGCGCGAAACGAGCCGAGAAACGCCTTGATGATGTCATAACCTCTCTGGCTTGTCTCCCTTTGTATGAGTTTGACAAGCATATTGGCCTGCGAGCGCGTAAACTTTTTCAGTTCCGGCTTATACTGCTCGAATATATCATGCTCCATCTGCTTCAGATGCGCCTCTCGTTCGGCCTGGGTCGGAAGAGTTTCAATATATTCATAGGTTTCAAGCAGAGTGGCGCAGATCAGCTTGGCATATGGCAGGGTCTTTTTGACGTCACGCACAGTACGCCAGTAGAATTTTTCCTGCTTTTTGTTCTTGAAACGCAAAGGAGGATAGACGGTGATATTGTGCATCACCACCATCGTCACTGTGTCGCCCGACAACTCCTCGACATATGGCCTATAGCCACGGAAGCCTTTGACCCGGACCATATCCCCGCGGTCAAAAACTCCGGCATGTGCTGCCGCAGCCGGCATGACCGCGATGATTGCCGATATGATGAGGAGAATGAAGCGCCGACACATACCATCAGCCATTCATTTTGTCAACATGAGGATAGTCGATGGTGTAGTGCAGACCGCGAGATTCCTTGCGCTCCTTGGCCTGACGCATGATCAGATAGCCCACATTGATGATATTACGCAGTTCGCAGATGGCACGCGAGGCATGCGAGCTCTTGAAAAGCCGCTCTGTCTCTTCATATAGAATGTCCAGACGGTTCCAGGCCCTGTCCAGCCGAAGATTGCTGCGCACTATTCCGACGTAAGTGCCCATGATCTGGTTCACCTCTTTTATGCTCTGCGTGATCAGCACCATCTCCTCCGGATGGCGCGTGTCCTCGTCGTTCCACTCGGGCACGTCGGAGCGCAGATCATAATGACCGATCTGTTCCGAAGCATGACGGGCAGCCGCGTCAGCATAGACCACAGCCTCTATCAACGAATTAGAAGCCAGGCGATTGCCTCCATGCAGGCCAGTACATGAGCACTCACCGACGGCATATAAGCGCTTGATCGATGACTCGCCGTTAGTATCCACCTTGATGCCGCCACAGAGATAGTGAGCTGCCGGAGCCACCGGAATGTAGTCCTTGGTAATGTCGATGCCCAGCTCCAGACAATGGCGATAAATATTTGGAAAATGACGTCGGGTTTCCTCGGAATCTTTGTGGGTCACATCAAGATATACATGCTCGTCGCCATATAATTTCATCTCGGAGTCGATGGCACGGGCCACTATATCGCGCGGCGCCAGAGACAATCGCGGGTCATATTTGTGCATAAACTCCTCGCCCTTCTTGTTGCGGAGCACCGCGCCATAACCGCGCATGGCCTCTGTGATCAGAAAATTCGGGCGGTCGCCCGGATGATAAAGCGCCGTCGGATGAAACTGGATAAACTCCATGTCCTGCACCGTACCTTTGGCCCGATAGACCATAGCGATACCGTCGCCGGTGGCCACAAGCGGATTGGTAGTTGTCTGATATACAGCACCAACCCCACCAGTAGCCATCAAGGTGACGCGACTAAGGAAAGTGTCGACCCGCCCGGAGGCACAGTCAAGCACATAGGCTCCATAACAGGTGATGTCGGGAGTGCGACGCGTCACGATCTTGCCCAGATGATGCTGGGTGATTATCTCAATTGCGAAATGGTTTTCGTAAATATCTATCGAAGGATGCCTGCGCACCTGCTCTATCAGCCGCTGCTGGATCTCAAAACCGGTATTATCGGCATGGTGCAATATGCGGAATTCGCTGTGGCCGCCCTCGCGGTGCAGGTCAAAACTGCCGTCGTCCTTCTTGTCGAAATCCACGCCCCACTCCACAAGGTCGCGTATGCGGGCAGGAGCCTCGGTCACCACTTTGCGCACTGCCACGGGGTCGCTGAGCCAGTCGCCAGCAATCATCGTGTCTTGAATATGTTTGTCGAAATCGTCCACTTCCAGATTTGTCACCGAAGCCACGCCGCCCTGCGCAAGAGCTGTGTTGGCTTCGTCGAGAGTGGATTTACAAACCAGAGCAACACGCCCTTTAGATGCGGCCTTCAGGGCGAAGCTCATTCCGGCTATGCCGGATCCGATTACCAGAAAATCATACTCGTGAGTCATAACTGTGTGAAGCGCAATCTAAGCGCCCGGCAAAGTTACACAAAAAAAACGACGTCGCCACCATTTTACCCACATTTCCAACGAAACCGGATTTCCTGGAGCTGATTCTATAATATTTGTGATTACGGAAATTTTTCCGTAAATTTGCAGCCGTAAAATCAACACATTTTTTATTCCAACAGCAAAAAAACGATGAAAGCATTTGTGTTTCCCGGACAGGGCGCTCAATTCACCGGCATGGGCAAGGATCTCTATGAGAACAATGCCGAGGCCCGCGCCATGTTCGAAAAAGCAAACGAAATTCTCGGCTTCCGCATCACCGACCTGATGTTTGAAGGATCGGCCGAAGACCTCAAGCAGACCAAAGTGACCCAGCCCGCAATATTCCTTCATTCGGTGATCCTGGCCAAGAGCCTTGGCCAGGAATTCAGGCCCGACATGGTGGCCGGTCACTCACTTGGCGAATTTTCCGCACTGGTGGCAGCCGGAGCGATGGCGTTTGAGGACGGCCTGAAACTTGTTGCCGCACGTGCCATGGCTATGCAGAAAGCATGTGAGATCAATCCGTCGACAATGGCTGCGATCATAGCGCTTCCTGACGAAAAAGTGGAGGAAGTGTGCGCCGGAATCGACGGGGTGGTCGTATGCGCAAACTATAACTGCCCCGGACAGCTGGTCATCTCCGGCGAAGTCGAAGCCATCGACGCCGCCTGCGAGCAGCTCAAGGCCGCAGGCGCAAAACGCGCTCTCAAGCTCCCTGTGGGCGGCGGATTCCACTCGCCTTGCATGGAGCCAGCCCGCACTGAACTCGCCGCTGCGATCGAAGCCACCGAATTCCACAAACCGGTATGCCCCGTATATCAGAACGTAGACGCTCTGCCCCACACCGATCCGGCCGAAATCAAGGCCAATCTGGTGGCACAGCTGACCGCTCCCGTGCGCTGGACACAGACCGTCAGAAATATGGTGGCCGACGGCGCCACGGAATTTGTTGAACTCGGCCCGGGCAAGGTTCTTCAGGGTCTCGTTTCAAAGATCGACAAAGCTGTAGCAGTGAGCGGATTCCAATAATAGATCAACCCACAAAAATAGAGAGACAGGGAGGTGATGACCTCCCTGTCTCTCTATTTTTTCATTAGGTCTTTAATCATTTCATGGCCTGCTCCACCGCTTCGTTCAGCTGAGTGCCAAACAGATCGCGGGCCACGATCTCTCCATCGGGATTCACAAGCATGATGCAGGGAATACCCATGATGCCATATGCCTGGAGCACGTCCATGCCGGCATTCAGTATCACAGGCCAGGTCACACCGTCCTGTTCCATCGCCTTGAGCGTATCCTCGGGTTTATCGCGAACGGCCACTCCGACCACGTTAAGTCCCTTTGACTTATATTGGTCATAGATGGCCTTGATTCCAGGAATCTCCCGACGGCACGGACCGCACCATGAAGCCCAGAAATCAACGATCGTCCAATGACCTGGCACCACGTAATCGCTCAATTTATAATCCTTGCCGTCATAATTGACAGTGAAATCCACATATTTATTGCCAGCCGATGTGGCGGCCTTGGCACGCGCCATCGACAGAGTGCGCTGCACGTCAGGATCTTCGGCCAGCTGCTTCGACGCCGCAGTCACCTTCTCGATCTGACCGGCGTCCAGATACATGGCCACCTGGCCGAACACAGGCAGAGCGAACGGCGATTCGGGGTTGGCCACGATGAATTCCACCGAAGCCGGCACAATGCGGTTCACATATATATCCTGAGCCTGTGACTCCGAGGCGTTCTGCAGCTCCTCGACAATGGCACCTATCGAGTCATTGTATGCCGAAAAGGCATCATTTGCCGGAGTGCCGGTGGCGAGACCCTCGCCGGTCATGACGATGTCGCCAGGCTCAAGCACAAACTGGGCATAAGGATAGCCTCCGATCGTGACCATGGCGAGAGTAGGCTCCGAGATCTTGCCCTCGAAGACCACATCGGTCTTGTCGATCACCACACTGTCAAGCTTGGCGCCAGTACGCGAATCGACAATAAAAGCGCTGTTGCCTACTTCATTTTCAGGCATTTCCATTTTGACCGTGTAGGCATCTTTGTCGGCACATGAGGCCAATACGGCAAGTGCTGACACAAAGAATACTGATTTTTTCATTCGCAAAAATTTATTGAATTTTGGTGTATATAGTACTTTTATAACAATTTATCGCTACAAAAGTAGCACAAAAAATGCGAAAAGCAGAGAAATCACCAAATTTTTCACTATCTTTGCCCTAATTTTAAACAACTAAACCCTTTAAAACCAAACTTCATTTACTTTCTAGACCATGAGTACCGCTACTCGTAAACCGAACTACACATTACCTATAATCGTAATGTTCTTCCTGTTCGCGATGATATCGTTCGTGACCGGATTCCAGAATCCCTTCGGCGTGATTCTCAAAGCTCAGCTCGGCCTCAACAACTTCCAGAGCCAGCTCGGCGCAGCCGCCAACTTCATCGCCTATGCAATCATGGGCATTCCGGCAGGTATTCTTCTGCAGAAAAAGGGATACAAATTCTCTGCCATCTCAGCCGTGCTTGTCGGTCTGGTCGGCGTGGTGATCATGTTTGCATCATCATATGTAGAATCCAACGACGCTTGCTTTGCCGTCTATCTGATCGGCGCACTTGTGGCAGGTTTCTCCATGTGTATGCTCAACACTGTCGTAAACCCGATGCTCAACACCCTGGGCGGCGGCGGCAACAAGGGCAACCAGCTCATCCAGTTCGGCGGAACGCTGAACTCGCTGGCAGCCACAATCTGCCCAATCTTCGTCGGCATCCTCATCGGCAACGTCACCAAGGAAACATCACTGATCGACGCCCGTCCCGCCCTTTACGTGGCCGGAGGTGTGTTCATTCTGGCCTTCATCGTTCTTGGACTGGCCAAACTCCCCGAACCCATCCTCGACGAACTTAAAGCCCGCAAAGACAAAGGCACCAATACCGACAAGTCCACCCCCACCCTGTCAGGTGCACTCGGCTTCCGCCATTTCGTGCTCGGCGCCGTGGCTATCTTCCTCTACATAGGCCTTGAAATCGGCATCCCCCAGATCGCCAATGTATTCATGACCGCACAGACTGTTGAACAGGCCCAGCAAACCATGCAGCGCTTCGAAGCCAGCAAAGCAGACGAAGCCAACAAGGCCCTGATCGCTGCCGAAGCCGCCCAGGCAACCAATCAGATCGAAGAATCATTTGAAGCAGCGTCGGAAGGCATTCCCGCAGCCGACGCCGCCGGCATTGCCGAAGCCACAATCGAAGAAGAAGCAGCTCCGGCCGACCAGATATCAGTCGAAGAATACAATGCCGCTCGCGCCATCGTCGACGGCAATGTGAAACCCGGAATGGGCATGGACGCAGCCATCGCGGGCGCACTCGTCGGCATGTACTGGTTCATGATGCTGATCGGACGTCTGATAGGCGGCTCCATCGGCGGCAAAATCTCAAGCCGTGTTATGCTGTCGACAGTGTCAGGTCTTTCACTGATCCTGCTGCTGGCTGGCATTTTCGCCAATCCCGCATCCACAGTCAGCGTGCCAGGCTTCTCCAGCGCAGGCGGATCGCTGAGCTTCGAAATGGTTCAGGCTCCTGTCAACATCCTCTTCTTCGTGCTCTGCGGTCTCTGCACCTCGGTCATGTGGGGCGGCATCTTCAACCTCGCAGTCGAGGGCCTCGGAAAATACACCGCTGTCGCTTCCGGCTTCTTCATGGTCATGGTGTGCGGCGGCGGCATCATCCTGCCCATCCAGGCCACTATCGCCGACGCATTCGGCTACCTTGCATCATATTGGGTGCTTGTGGCCTGCGTGGCCTACCTGCTGTTCTATGCCATGATCGGCAGCAAGGTCACCCGTCGCGACGACGCTGCATAACAATCCGTAACCGGACCCCCGGACTCTGATCCGGAACCACGAACCCACAACAACAGGAGATAGGCGCCATGGCCGATGACGGTCCAGGTCCTATCTCCTCCTTTCTGCCCGCCGCGGGCAATCAACCAAATCCAAATTCATAACTTCACTTCATTAAAAAACGCAATGGTCAACTGGTTTGAATGCAAAACCAATTTGTAAAATATTCAAATTCGCAGCAATCTAATTTATAGAATGTTGCGAATTTTATTTTATACTTAAGTGTGTGCATTTGAGATTTTATTCTTATCTTTGCAGTGTGCAATAAGATGTGCTACAGACTGCAAGCCATAAACGATTGCACACACTTTTAGATGAAAACAGAGACTGCAATAATTCGCCTCGCGCAAATAAAAGCCCGACACGATTCTCGCGGCAACTGTAAGATAGTTGTCAGAGTTCAGTATAAAGGCAGAAAAGAGTTTTACACTACCGTTGCCGTCCCTGTTCAAATGTGGGATGATAAGACTGAGAGAGTAAAAGCAAAATATCCCAACGCTACCACAATCAATGCTTATCTTGAAGACTTGAAGCAACGTGTTGTGAATGCAAAAATGGAGTATGAGCGCACAGACATCCCCTATACCGCTCAAATGCTTATCAATGTATTAAAGGTTAGCTGCCAACAGACAAAGAAATTTGAGAGCTTGTCAGTAAAATCCCTGATAGCGGAAATCGTAGATTATAAACAACTCAAACATAATACGGAAAAGAATTACAGGCTCGCACTGCAAAAGATTGTCGAGGCATATCAGCAGATGTACTTGCGTAAATCCGTTGACGAAGATGCAATTCTCATAACGGAGTTAGATGAACGCTTTTGTCGTTGTTTTGCAAAGTCAATGAATGACGCAGGAAACAAAGCAAGCACAATACATCTAATGATGAGCAAAATTTCCGCGCTTTGGAAATTCGCTATTGAACGGCATGGTCTCAGCGGTGACGCTTTCCCCTTTCACAGTTTTAAGTATTGGGAGGAATATAGAGCCTCGTTCCCTAAAAAGAGTATATTCCAAAATTGTATTTCAGTGATGGAGGGGTATTGGCAGGAATTGTGTCTGAATATAGATTATTTAGACCCATATAATTTTGAGTATAAACCTACCGCATACGAAAGGTTACAGCGTAGGCATACAAAGGAATTTGCTCTGACAGCTTACCTCCTCGGATATCACTTTCAAGGGCTAAGTTTCAGAGACCTTGCAACACTTCGCAGTGACCAAATCGTACTTGCCAAAACGAAACAGGGCGATGAGTATTATAAGATTGTTGGGGTTAAGCGAGCAAAGACCGATGAGCCTGTGCCAATCGTTGTGGAACGCAATCCCATGACAGCAGCCCTCATAGAGATTTACCTTCAGACAGCAAACAGGCGTGACGGATTTTTCCTACCAATTTGCCAAAATGCGATGGGCGAATACAACTACGATACCGAGAAAAAGTTGTCAACAGCAATGGTAAGTGTTGAAAGTGTCCTCAACCGCAAATTAAGAGAGGTGTGTGGCGATATTAACGCAAAATATAACGAAGAACGAATCCCATCAAATATCTCATATTACAGCTCACGCCACAGCTTTGCCACACACTATATGCAGGGGGCAGGAGCAAAAGCAGAGAACCTTGCCACTATGATGGGACGAAGCGTTAGTGGTATTTTCAATTATGTAAGGGAGCTAACCGAAGACGATGACATCCTTGCCGAACGCAAAAAGATTTACAATGATTATTCGTTTGGCGAAGTTTTAGAGTAGGTATCCCCTCTTATAAAATGGTTGCGCTCTGCAATGGATTACTACGAACCTGCGGTGTTACGTGTATTCTCGGTCTATTAACCATTAGCCCGAAAATACAGCTAATTTGCGCTTATTTAATTGGATGTTAAATTTTTGATGGTCTCTGATAAAATATTTACAGGCTTCCGATTTTTACGCAAGTGTATAACCCTATCGAGTAAGTGCATAAATACCGAAAACAATTCGTTCTCATCGTCAAGATGGGTGTAAAGATACTCATCGGTCATGCCAAGAGAATCAAGAGTTTTCTTTAGTGATTTATGATTTTTGCAAGTCATTTCCACTCTATACATTACAGAGCTGAATCCTGTCTTTTCAAGTATATAATGTTTGTGGCTTTCCTGCTCTATCTCTTTCTTCTTGTTGTATGTTTTCATAGACAGTGTTGATTTGTCATTCTTGACAACCATTTGAGGATTTGCAAAGAGCCTGTGACGAGGATTCCACCATGACAGAAAGCCGACACCATACACCGCCTTGTTATCAGCCACACGACCATTTACAATTAGGTCGTATGTGTCATCTTTGTATTGTCTAACAAGATGTTTTTCTACATTGAAGTTAAAATCCACGGCGATGTCCAATTTGCTTATCTGCAAAAAGTCAAGATTAAGAGCTTCCTCAACGTAATATCGTGCCGATACTATCCAAGAATATAGAGCCTCATTCTCAAATGTTATATATACATTCTGCCGATTCTGATTAGGCGAGCCAAAACGGAGATAGCCGAGTATGCGAGTGTGAAGACCTTTGCTTTCATCATAGTCTTTACACCATATTACGAATTCATTAGTGTAATACCGAGATTCTGAGCGTTGCAAAACAAGCTCACGATGCTCTCCGAAATAAAAAGTAGATACGTCCGACGATAGGTATTGCTTCATTTCGTCAGAGGTAGTGTAGGTGACTTCAAGAGCATCAATGCTCACTTGATAAAGAAATTGTCTTTTGCCCATTTGATGGTTGTAATGATATTTATTGATATAAATATAATCAAAAATCAAAATAGTTCAAAGTAATGGCAAAAAGAATCCGAAGAAAACTATCAGAAGCAACCAAATATAAAATGAGGTTAGCAAAATTAGGCACGAAGAACCCGATGCACGGAAAGCATCACTCCGAAGATACCAAGCGAAAAATCAGCGAGGCATTAACTGATTATTGGCGCACTATTCCGATTGAGTAGGCTTTTTCCCTCTCCCTCCTGCTTTTTGCAGCAGCACGCCTTTCCTAATAATACACTTACTGTTAATATAAGGCTTATCTGATGTAATACCATAATTTCGGAGTGCGCCATAGCCTATTCCAAGTTCATCATTTGTGAAGTGGTCAAAAACGCTTGCCAAAGAGCCAAAATAGTAGTGCTGACCATCCTTTTCAAGATGGATCACTGTCCTTTCTGTTGAGGTTGCCATTTGAATATAGTATTTTGGTGACAAAGATAGTCTATTTATGGCAAATATGCAATTTATGTCATATATTTAAGATTCTTTAGCTTGAGTGCTATTGCATATATTGAATATATGTAATAACTTTGCAGTGTAAATCAAATGTGTCACCTATAACAAATAAAGATATGATAAACGCTATCGTAATAAACAATACCACCGCCAACCGAGCCACAGTAATTGCAAACCGCACTCAGTCCTCTGAAATGGGAGTAATGAAAGCTATGCTTATTGACACTCTCAAGGTAAAGCTCGCCAACGGCATTGCTCATTTCATTTTCAAAAAGAAAGATGGCAGCTATCGTGAAGCATGGGGAACAACACAGAGCCAACTCGCCAAGGCAAAGACCAACGGCAAAGGTATAAGCAGGGAAATGTATAAGACTACTGCCTACTTCGACATCGAAAAAGGCGAATGGCGTTCATTCCGTTGGGAGATGTTAGTACAGGTATTTTAATCTTAAATTTCGGAGATATACAAAAAGATACGAAAATGAGCGTAAAGAACAGTCATACCACCGCAGATTACATGGAATGGGACACCATGCTCTCCCTCATCCGCAAATTGTTCCGTGACGGAGATTACACCATGTCGCTGTTTGTCGGCTGCGGTTGCTTCTTTGGGTTGAGGGTGTCAGACCTGCGCAAGTTGACATGGGCAATGCTTATAGATGGTGACCGTTTCACGCTCAACGAGCAGAAAACAGGCAAGCGCAGAACTGTTAAAGTCAACTCAGATTTTCAAACACACATTCGCAAGTGCTACACCGCACTCCATGTCGGTGACGCAAATCAGCCCTGTTTCCTCTCCAATCGAGGAACAGTGGTGACTACTCAACGCCTCAACGTAAAGCTAAAAGAAATAAAGAAGCGTTACAACCTTAAAATAGATAATTTTTCATGTCACTCACTTCGCAAGACATTTGGGCGCAGGGTGTTTGAACAGAGCGGAGAGAACGCACAAATGGCATTAGTGAAGCTGTCAGAGCTGTTTAATCACAGCAATGTGGCAATTACCAAAATATACTTAGGATTGCGAGAGCAGGAAATCCTTGAAGCCTACGACCTGTTAGATTTTTAGTACACTTCGCAAATACACAACAGAATAGAGCGTATCTTTCACAGAAAATTGCTAACTTTGCAGTCGCAAACCACAACGGTAAGCAGACATATTGAGGAAGCGTTTTCGCATCGTTCCAATCAGTGAAACTTCGACAACTTCAATGAAATACGGAATGGTAGTGAAAGTACGCTCTCTTTGGCTTGTATTGTCATATCCCATGATATACGGTCAAAGTGGAGTTGCTGTCACCTGCCGAGTATTTCATGGGAGTCGAAGCCCACACTGATTAGGCGAGTGAAAAGTAGCTCCGCTTTTTCTTGTGTCACTATCATCGACAACCAATCAAACTGCGCCCATAGAGCTGCCAAGCGCATAGAATAACGTATGGCACTAATAACGTGTAACGAATGTGGAGCGCAAATAAGTGACAAGGCAACAGTATGCCCCAAGTGCGGTGCACCTGTTTTATTGGATAGAAAAATTGAGAAAGCAAGAAAAGAATTCGAGAAAAACAAATTGGTTTACGGCATCGTCGCTGTCGTATGCTTTTTATTTGCATTAGTTGCCCTTTTTATAGGGGCATTCCCACAGTCAATTGGACTAAATATTATAGCCATTATTTGTGGGATACTCATTGCACTAAGCAAAAACAAGCTAAGAAAATTGGAGGAAGATTGAACTACCTCGTAACATATCTTGTTGCCCTCGGCTCAATGAATATTATTTAACAAATAAACAATAATTCAACACAATTACATTCAACTTAAAATGAAAAAGTATCTTTTCTCGCTCATGATTGCTCTGCTTGCATCCATGAGCTTCGCCCTCACGTCCTGCGGTGATGACGATGACGAACCCAACGGTAACAACGGCAAAGTAACCGTCAACTACGAAGAAAGCGCAGTTGGCACGGTGACCGTGGAGGTCATACAGTCCGACTATCAGCAAATCTCCTCCAACCGTGGTAACACTACATTCTCAGCCACTCTTGAGGATAACGGCAGCTATTCTTACCTGCAATTCACCACAGTTGACAAAGCCAATGAAATCAGCAAAGGACAAACACTGTCAGTTCATGCTATAAATTTCACAGTAGGACAAACCTCCGCTCATTACTTCACAGATGACTACAGCGGAAAGGTAACAGTGGCAGACGTGCAAGGAGACCGTATCACACTTTCTTTTGCAAATTTCAAGTTCAACCGAGAGCTTGACAATGGAGAAGAACAGGCTATTACTATCAACGGCAATATTTCTTTCTCAGAGCAATAATTTCCGATATACCGAAACAAAAGGGTTGGCTTCAATAGCGATGCCAACCTTTTTTATATAATCTCGGCAAAATATTCACTAATACACAAAAGTGAAACTACGCCCACTACGATTATTTTACACAATATTAGCTGTTTAGCAACAAAAACACAGAAACAATACATGTACTTTCAGAAAAATTTATTCACTTTTGCCGATTTTTAGCGATTTTTGAATAATTGTAGGACTAAACAGCATAGTTATTTGTCTTTCACATACACCTGCAAACTTTTCTACACATTTTATATTGTAAAAGTGGAGCCACAAAAAAGAAAGAATGAGCCTACATTACAAAAATAATGAGTAACTTTGCAGGGATATCTTGCACTCGAGTCACATATTATATATAATTGGTTTTGAAACCTTATAAAATGTGCGTACAAGTGTGCAACTACAAATATTAGCTCATTAAATAATTAAAAATAAACGACATATACAATGGCAAATTGGTTTGAATGTAAAGTGACCTACCACAAAATAGTGGAAAACGGTCTTCAGAAAAAAGTCACCGACACGTTCATGGTCGATGCCCTCTCATTTACCGAAGCCGAGGCGCGGGTGACCGAAGAGGTTACTCCTTTTGTCAGCGGAGACTTCTCTGTCGCATCTGTTAAACGCACAAAAATCGGCGAAATATTCAGAGACGATTCAGCCGACAAGTGGTATCTGGTAAAGTGCGCCTTCATCACGATCGACGAAAAGACAGCCGCCGAGAAGCGCGCCGTCAGCCTGATGCTTGTGGCAGCGTCTGACTTCAAAGGAGCTTACGACAATTTCATGGACGGAATGAAAGGCACGATGGCCGACTTCGAGATAGTGTCGATCGCCGAGACTCCGGTTCTTGACGTCTACAATGCCAAACTCGATGGAGGAAGCCAGGCTGACTGAACTGCGCGGCATCATTCCGCATGACGTGACCTTGGTGGCGGTGAGCAAGTTTCACCCCGCCGAGGCCATACGCGCTGCATATAATGCCGGACAACGCGTATTTGGCGAAAGCCGCGCTGACGAGCTGGCGGCTAAAGCCGCCGCCCTGCCCGACGACATATGCTGGCACTTCATCGGCCATGTGCAGACCAACAAACTGCGACGGATTCTGCCTCACGTGACCATGATCCAGAGCGTCGATTCCGAAAGACTTCTGCGGCTCATCGACGCAGAGGCCGAGAAAATGGGGCTGAGCACGAAAGTACTGCTCCAGGTGCACGTTGCGGCCGAGGAGACAAAAACAGGATTCTCTCCCGAAGAATTGACCGAAGTGGCGCGCCGGTGCGCGCCGGAATTGCGTGCGGCCACAATCGAGGGTGTGATGGGAATGGCCACCAACACCGTCGACACCGACCGTATCAGAGCCGATTTTCAAGCCATTGCCAGGACCGGACAACGGTTGCGAGAAATAGTCCCGTCGGCCACAGTTCTCTCGATGGGAATGAGCGGAGACTGGCAGATGGCAGTGGAATGCGGATCAAACATGGTGAGAATCGGATCCGACATATTCGGCCCGCGAGAGTATTAACGTTTTTTTAATGATTTTTTTAAACCGCTTTTGCTTGCCGAAGTGGAATAAAAATCTTAACTTTGTGCCGACTAAATATATAGACAACATAAAGCAACAAATATCAATTCTGAATTCGTAGGATCTCCGGTTTTTTTGCCGAACAGCCATCAAGCATCCGACCGCCACTCCCATGAGTGGAATTCTGCGCCACAGCGCTCTCATGCAGAGACGCCTTCAGACGCCGGTCAAAGCCGATGAAACGTAATGTCAAAATAGCGGTGTTCCTCGTTACTGACTGTTAACAAAAACGTGTAATAGTATGACAACGAACGAGATTCACATTGGTTCCATTATCGAACAAAGAGTTAGAGCGGGGGGCCACAGCGTAAGCTGGCTCGCAGGCATCCTTTGCTGCGAACGCACTAACGTCTACAGTATTTTCCGCCGTCGGTCAATCGACTCCGGATTGTTGTACCGCATCTCAGAAGCACTGCGGTTTGATTTCTTTGCACTCTATTCCAACTTGCTTAGAGAAAACGAGCTTGACGAAGAAATGGAGGCCGAGAAAGAGGCAGCTGCTGCCAGAAAACGCAGAAGGGCTGCCATTGAAAACAGTTAAACCCGGGCCGCCGGCTCAAACGAGCGGTCTGGTTCTTTTCCTCTCATAGCGAGAACTTCGATATCAGGACAACACAACAGAAGCGGCGCCGGAAATCTTCGGCGCCGCTTCTGTTGTGACTCTGTAGGTCTATATCTGTCGAGTATACACATCTGACGCTGCCGCCGAACTCTAGGGGGTAG
>CAMWTI010000010.1 GCA_947177135.1 uncultured Porphyromonadaceae bacterium
TTTGGCGTCTTTTTTTGCTTTTTTGTCGGCGGGGCGGCGCTGGCAGAGTTGTTTGAGGTGCGCTTGCTGTGAGTCGGTAAGGTTCATTCCGTCGAATGGGCACGGGCGGGCACTCTGTTTTCCACATGCAGTCTGTTCGGTGCCTGCCACCGGGCACGCTTCTTTCTGTGTTTTTTCTTTTGCCGAAGCGGAAAATCCGCCGAAGGAGATGGCAGAGATGGCCATGGAAAGGATCATTTTGTTCATCATCATAAAATCACTGAATTTGTGTTGTTATGCCTCTTTGACGCCGCCTTTCCCGATAGGTTTAATCCATTAACATTTATTACGGATCCGGCTTATGTCGATCCTGTGGTTGACTGCGAGCAGTTGCCCGATAAATTCAGACTGGCGGACTGGCGAGATGATGATCGGCATAACGCTTTTAAGCACCTTTCGGTCGGTGAATGTGATGGCTATCCGATGGGTAAGGGACGTGGCCGGTGCGGAAAGCACGCTCCTGGTGGGCCTTATCTCTTTGATCTTTGATATGGGAAACGCCGTGGGAATGAAAAATTGATAGATGACCAGATGCTCTCCGTCGATTCTGTAATAGATGCCGCATAGAGTCACAATGATAAATGCCAGCGCGGCAACGCAGATGATGACTGGAACGATGCCGCCGTCGCCAACGCATGGAATGATGCAAATAACCGCGACCAAGGCCAGGATCATCCATGTCGAACCGTCCCATCGGGAATTATATCTTGTCCCTCCGAATTTCTTACTCATGATATTGATGCGTTATATGGTGGATGAGAATAGTGTTTTCAACGCAAAGGTAGCCATTTATTTCAAAATATGGACATGACAATCAAAAATTTATGGAAAACACAGTTGTGAAGCAGGTTGCAGACATTGCAATTTATAAAGAAAAACACTACCTTTGCAGGGTAGAAAAATTTCATAAAAACAGCAACCATGGAAAAGCGTATAATCGAATGCGTGCCTAATTTCAGTGAAGGCCGTGATAAAACTATTATAAAATCTATAACCGACACGATTGAAGCGGTGGATGGCGTGACTCTTCTTGACGTTGATCCGGGCGAAGCCACCAATCGCACTGTAGTTACTTTTGTTGGCGAGCCTGACGCGGTTGTTGAGGCTGCGTTTCAGTCGGTAAAGCGTGCTGCGGAACTTATAGATATGCGCAACCATCATGGCGCGCATCCTCGAATGGGGGCCACAGACGTATTGCCGCTGATTCCGATCTCTGGCATCACCTTGGCCGAGTGTGCCGAGCTGGCCCGCCAGCTGGCCAGACGCATTGCCGACGAACTTGCCGTTCCGGTCTATTGTTATGAGGCCGCCGCGTTTGTTCCCGAGCGAAAGAATCTGGCAGTGTGCAGGGCCGGTGAATATGAAGCCCTTCCAGAGAAGATGAACCATCCGGGAAAGGGACCCGACTTCGGCGACCGGCCGTTTGATGAGGCCGCTGCCCGCACCGGTGCCACCACAGTCGGTGCCCGCGATTTTCTGATAGCGGTCAATTTCAATCTGAACACCACCTCCACCCGTCGCGCGAATGCCGTGGCATTTGATGTGCGCGAAAAGGGACGCCCAATGCGTGAAGGCGGTTCGCCTGTGGGCAAGCCGGTCAAGGATGAGAACGGGCGCACAGTCATGATCCCAGGCACTCTGAAAGCCACAAAGGCTATTGGATGGTACATTGACGAATATGGCATCGCTCAGGTGTCGATGAACATAACCGATATCTCCGTGACTCCGCTTCATGTGGCCTTCGATGAAGTGTGTCGTGCGGCCGCGGCCCGCGGATTGCGGGTGACAGGCACAGAGATCGTCGGCCTGGTGCCGCGTCGTGCCATTATCGACGCCGGACGCCATTTCCTTCACAAGCAGCAGCGATCAACCGGCATAGCCGAGAGCGAGATTATCCGCATTGCTGTCAAATCCATGGGTCTGGATGAGTTGACGCCGTTTATTCCGGAACAGAAAATAATCGAATATAAAATCGCCTCAGGCAGATCAGACGCTCTCACATCCATGACTTTGACAGGATTTGCGCAGCAGACTGCCTCGGAAAGCCCTGCGCCAGGCGGAGGCTCGATCTCGGCCTATATGGGTGCGCTTGCTGCGGCGTTGGGCACCATGGTGGCTAATCTGTCGGCCCACAAAGCCGGTTGGGATGCCCGCTGGGAGGAATTTTCCGATTATGCCGACGGAGGTCAGATATTGGTGGAACGCATGCTCGGACTGGTGGACGAAGATACCGATGCGTTCAACGGTATAATGGCTGCATTCCAGCTCCCTAAATCCACGCCGGAAGAACAGGACGCCAGAAAGCAGGCCATCGAGGCCGCCACGCTCCACGCCACCAAGGTGCCGTTGCGCACAATGGAGGCCGCAGCCGAGGCATTCCCGCTTATCGAGGCGATGGCTTCTGACGGAAATCCGAATTCGGTGACCGATGCCGGGGTGGGCGCGTTGGCCGCACGGGCCGCAGTGCGTGGCGCCGGTCTCAACGTGCGCATCAATGCCGCCTCTCTTTCCGATCGCGATGAGGCCGCACGCCTTGTGGCACGCGCCGCCGCAATCGAAGCCGAAGCCGACGCAGCCGAGGCCCGCATCATGGCCATTGTCAATCAGAAAATATAAAATTCACACAACCACATAATCAATGATAACTGACCGACATTTTCGTGAAACAATTGCTGAAGGCATTCCGTCGACCCTTCCGCCATCACGTCCATATGATCCTGACATAAACCACGCCCCCAAGCGGAAAGATATTCTCACTCCCGAACAGAAGCGCCTGGCCGTTGCAAACGCATTGCGATATTTTCCAGAGGAGCTGCATGAGGCGCTGGCTCCTGAATTTGCTCGTGAGTTGCAGGATTACGGTCGTATATATATGTATCGCTACCGTCCTGATTACGAGATGTATGCGCGCCACATTGACGAATATCCCGCACGCTCCCGCCAGGCCGCGGCCATTATGATGATGATACAGAACAATCTCGATCCGCGGGTGGCGCAGCATCCTCACGAACTTATCACATATGGCGGCAACGGCGCTGTGTTCCAGAATTGGGCGCAATATCGCCTGACGATGAAATATCTGTCGGAGATGACCGACGAACAGACTCTGGTAATGTATTCCGGACACCCGCTCGGTCTTTTCCCGAGCCATCCGTCTGCTCCGCGGGTGGTGGTGACCAACGGCATGGTCATACCCAACCATTCCGCTCCTGATGACTGGGAACGTATGAATGCGCTCGGGGTGTCGCAATACGGACAGATGACGGCCGGTTCATATATGTATATCGGTCCGCAAGGCATCGTGCACGGCACAACGATCACCGTGCTCAATGCTGCGCGAATGCGTTCGGATTCGCCGTCGGGCATGCTCTTTGTCTCGGCCGGACTCGGCGGCATGAGCGGCGCACAGCCAAAGGCCGCCAATATTGCCGGAGTGGTGAGCATCGTGGCCGAAATCAATCCTAAAGCGGTGAGCAAGCGTTATGAACAAGGCTGGGTTGACGAGGTGCATGACGACCTTGACACTCTGCTGCCTGCTGTTGCTGCAGCACGGGCCGGTGGACGCGCCCGCAGTTTCGCATATCAGGGCAATGTGGTAGATCTGTGGGAACGTCTTGCCGACGAAGGCGTACAGGTGGACCTCGGTTCTGATCAGACATCACTCCACAATCCTTTTGCCGGCGGATATTATCCTGTGGGTCTGTCGCTTGATGAAGCCAACGAAATGATGGCCTGCCGTCCTGATGAATTCCGTGAACGCGTTTATGAGTCGCTGCGCCGTCAGGTAGGTGCTATCAACAGGCTGGCTGCCCGTGGAATGTATTTTTTCGATTATGGCAATGCTTTTCTGCTTGAATCAGGCAGGGCAGGTGCCGACGTGATGACGGTCGACGGATCGTTCCGTTATCCGTCTTACGTTCAGGACATCATGGGTCCGCTCTTCTTTGACTATGGTTTCGGACCGTTCCGCTGGGTGTGCACCTCCGGACTGCCCTCTGATCTTGAGGCTTCTGACCGAATTGCCGCCAATGTGTTGAGCCGGATGGTGGAAGAAGCCCCTGATGAAATCAAGCCGCAGTTGCTTGACAATCTACACTGGATCAGAGAGGCGGGCCCGAATAATCTGGTTGTCGGATCACAGGCTCGCATACTCTACGCCGACTCCGAGGGCCGCACCCGCATTGCCCGCGCTTTCAACGACGCTATCGCCGCCGGCGAGATCTCTGCCCCGATAGTGCTTGGCCGTGACCATCATGACGTGTCGGGCACGGATTCGCCCTATCGAGAGACCTCAAACATCTATGACGGATCGCAGTTCTGTGCCGACATGGCCGTCCACAACGTCATCGGCGATTCCTTCCGCGGCGCCACATGGGTCAGCCTGCACAATGGCGGCGGAGTCGGATGGGGAGAGGTTATCAATGGCGGATTCGGAATGGTCATTGACGGATCGGACGATGCCGCTACCCGCATTGACAGGATGCTGCTGTGGGATGTCAACAACGGCATTGCACGCCGTTCGTGGGCACGCAATTCAGGCGCCATCTCGGCCATTCGCCGTGAAATGCAGCGCACACCGGGGCTACAGGTGACCATGCCCAACCTTGTCGACAATCAAATTCTGTCTAATCTTAATTTCTGACCATGATACATAAAATTTCACCCGAACGCCTCACGATCACCCGTGTCGGCCAGATCATAGACGAGCATTATCAGATCGCTCTGAGCGACGAGTCGGTGGAGCGCATCGAACGCTGCCGCCGCTGGCTCGACGAAAAAATAGCATCGGATCCCACGCCGGTCTATGGCATCACGACCGGATTCGGTTCGCTGTGCAATATCTCGATCGGCAGCGACGATTTGTCGGCATTGCAGGAAAATCTTGTCAAGAGCCATGCCTGCGGCTGTGGAGATCTGGTTGATCCGTATATTGTGAAGATAATGCTGCTCACGAAGGTGATGTCGCTTTCGTTCGGCAATTCCGGTGTTCAGGTCGCGACTGTGAACCGACTGATTGACTTTTTCAACCACGACGTAATTCCGGTGGTGTATCAGCAAGGATCGCTTGGCGCCTCCGGCGATCTTGCACCTCTGGCCAATATGTGTCTGCCGTTACTCGGCCTTGGTCAGGTTCATTACAAAGGAGTCATACGGCCTGCCGCGGAGGTGCTTGCCGAATTTGGATGGGAGCCTATCTCGCTCACGTCGAAAGAGGGCCTGGCCTTGCTTAACGGCACCCAGTTCATGAGCTCGCATGCCGTATATGCTATTCTGCGCACCAGGCGCCTGGTCGCTTTGGCCGACAAGATCGGCGCGATGAGCCTCGATGCCTTCGACGGACGGATCGACCCATTCGGCGACGAAGTCAATGCCGTGCGTCCGCATCCTGGCCAGCTGGCCACCGCACGCGCTGTCCGCGCTCACCTCGAAGGTTCGGAACTGATAGCGCGCCACAAAGATCACGTTCAGGATCCATATTCATTCCGGTGCATGCCTCAGGTGCACGGCGCCGTCAAGGACACCCTTGCCTATGTCAGCTCGGTGATTGAGACCGAAATCAATTCACCGACAGATAATCCCACCATATTTCCCGACCAGGGCCTTGTGGTTTCTGCCGGTAATTTCCATGGCGAACCCATTGCCATGCCGATGGACTTTCTCTGTCTGGCCGTGGCGGAACTCTCCTCGATTTCCGAGCGAAGGATTTTCAGGCTCATCAGCGGCTCGCGCGGACTGCCGTCGTTTCTGGTGGCCAACCCTGGTCTGAACAGCGGATTCATGATTCCTCAGTATGCGGCCGCCTCGATTGTCAATCAGAGCAAGGGACTGTGCTGGCCCACAAGCTGCGACACCATTCCGTCGTCGCAAGGCCAGGAAGATCACGTTTCAATGGGGGCCAACTCGGCTACAAAGCTCTGTCGTGTGGTCGACAACACCGAGCGCGTGCTCGCGATCGAACTGATGAACTGTGCCCAGGCGATTGATTTCCGCCGTCCGGCTAAGTCTTCGCCTGAGCTGGAGCAGTGGCATTCGGCCTATCGTCAGGTGGTGCCGTTTATTGAAAATGACACGGTCATGTCACCGCTCATTGAAGAGTCGGTGCGATTCTTGCGCTCCACGCCATGCTGATTACCGATATCAGGCTTCTGGCCGGACTGAATCCGACCGGAGCCATCCGTCTGCGGGGGCATGAAATGAACACGCTCCACACTCTGGCCGACTGCTGGCTGAGAGTGGACACTCAGAAGGGTGTGATCGCCGGATTCGGTCCGATGTCAGCTCTTGACGGATCAACCGAACCTACAGTCAGCGCGCGTGGCGGAATGGTGATCCCGGCATTCTGCGACTCTCATACCCATATCATATATTCCGGCTCGCGCGACGGCGAATTTCTTGACAAAATCAACGGACTGAGCTATGAGGAGATCGCGCGCCGCGGCGGTGGCATTCTGAATTCATGTGACCGCCTGCACAACACTTCCGAACAGCAGCTCTTCGAGCAATCGATGGAGCGGGTCAGCGAGGTCATGGCCAAAGGCACCGGCTGCATTGAAATCAAAAGCGGATATGGGCTGACCACGGCCGACGAACTTAAAATGCTGCGGGTGGCGGCCCGGATCGCTGAAGCGGTGCCGGCAACCGTGCGCGCCACTTTTCTTGGCGCTCATGCCGTGGGGCGGGCTTTTGCCGGACGTCAGCAGGAATATGTCGATATGCTGTGTGACGATATGCTGCCTGCGGTTGCTGCCGAAGGCCTGGCGCGGTTTGTCGATGTGTTTTGCGACGAAGGATTCTTCACACCAGAGCAGACCGACCAGATCCTTTCAGAGGCAGCGCGCTTTGGTATGCGCCCGAAAATTCACGCCAATGAACTGGCTGTCAGCGGTGGTGTGCAGGTCGGAGTCAAGCATGGAGCTCTCTCGGTCGATCATCTCGAACGCATCACCGAGCATGAAATCTCACTGCTCGCGTCGTCTGATACGGCGGCTACCATGCTGCCGGGGGCCTCGTTCTTTCTCGGAATGCCATATGCTCCGGCTCTGAAGGCCATTGACTCAGGTGCGATTGTGGCTCTGGCTTCCGACTATAATCCTGGCTCGTCGCCGTCGGGCGATATGCGTATGGTCTGGGCGCTTGCATGCTCACAGATGAAATTGAATCCCGACGTAGCGCTGAATGCCATGACCATCAACGGTGCATATGCCATGGACTGCTCGCAGGATGGGTTCGGATCCATAGCCGAAGGCGCCCCTGCAAATTTCATAATCACCGCTCCGGTGCCCTCTCTGGCATTTATTCCATATGCTTATACAACGCCGTGGATAGAGCGTGTTTGCCTGGCCGGCAAATTTATATGAAATAATGTTATCTTTTGCTAAAATCGGCCGGAAGGCCGATTTTTTTGTTAAATTTGCATAGAACAAATCTTATATATAGCTTGATATGATTAATCTAATTGAAGAGATGCTTAATCCGGGAGATCAGATAACACTCTATCTGACAGGTGAGACAGAACCATTGTATGCTACTTTTGTCAAGGCTTCCGATTCTGCGGTGGCAGTGCGTCTGGCTGCTGGATTATGTGTTGTTGGACTTGATTCTATTATCCGTTTTGTAATCCATGAAAAGTCTGTTGAAGTTGTGACTGAATCTTCTGTGGAAAAAATCGGACACCAGGTGATGCCTGCGGCTGACGACGCCAGCCCAAGTCACAACCAGGATATGACACACGATGATGATCCGATAGATTCCGAGTCATTTTCTCCGATATTTATGCCCAAGATTGTGGGCCGTATTGATTTGGATTCGATTCATGACCCGCGGAAAAAACGTCACTATGACGTCACGCCCACTGCCGACAATCCGCTTGTTCCGGCCGGAGGTGTGGTCAATTCAATCGGTCCTGCCTTCGGTTTCATAACGGCCTCCGACGGCGAATCCCTGTTCTTCAGCCGCGGAGAGATTATGCAACGAAACCGTGCCGAAGAAATTCACAAAGGGATGCCGGTGGTGTTCACTCCCGGACGCAATGCCAAGGGCGGTGTGGCCCGGTGTGTACACGTCCAGACAACCATGCAGGAACAGCTCGAGTGGATTGAAAAAATTGAACAATATGATCCGCGCAATGCGCGCATGATGGCCGAGCAGCTGCTGCTTGCATTTCCAGATGATGCGGAACTGACCGATACGCTCAGTTCGTTTGACATACGTCCGCATCGTATGGCCGACAATTTTTCGCGCATAGGAGTGCCTGTGGCCGACAAGACCCTCGAGGCTGTAGAACTCGGACATTATGTCGAACCATCCGATCTGCTTCGGGCTGAAAAGGAGATATCCGCCACGCGTCCCTACGAAGATGCATATTCCCAGATCAACCGTCTGCTTGAATTTGCAATGACAAATAGCCGGCAGCAGTGTTATCAGTTGTTTGTGCGTCTGGTTAAGCTTACGCGAAACCAGGGCGACCTTGCCCGTACATCAGATATAATCGACCGTGCCATCGCTTTCTATGCCGATGAGTCGGGTGCCCGCAGATATTTCGACAATATCAGGCAAAATGTCTTAGCCGAAGCCGCGCAGGATGGCGCTCAGGTGGCGGATGATGCTCATGAATGCGTCATGTCGGAAGAAGAAGTGGTCGATGCCGTCTGCAACAAGATCATGCGTCATGTGAAGAATGACGTGGTCATATTCAGTGACAACAGTGAGGTGCTGGCTTCCGGAATGAACAGCATACACGGCAACCTTGCCGATGTCAACGAGTGTGTCTGCGGTCGTGTGGACGTTGCGGCAATCACGATCGACGAAATGTTTGAGCGCCGGTTTTACTACAGCATACTCAAATCGCTCTCTGACGCCGTGGCCGACAAATTCGACACAGAATTCCAGATGCCGGAGGAAGATAAATTCATTGGCGCCGATGTGACCGACATGGCTGCGATGATGGAATTGTCAGATTCGATCAGAGACTTATACAGGATGCTTAATGACCGGCCGGACGCTTCAGCGCGCAGAATGCATATTGTCTGCATGATTGAAAATCTCGACCTGGTGCTGAATGTTGCTGACAATGATTGTGTGGTGTCGCCCAGCAATCTGCTCCGTCATCTTAAAGTGGTGGCCGACAATCCAGGCAAGTCCGCTTTCAACGAGCCGGCTGTCAATATGCAGCTGATTCTGTCAGGCTCACAGGCGTTCAAAGAAGGATTTGCCGACAGCCTCTCCCGAATCAAGACGTTCAGCGCTTTTTATGTCAAGTGAAAAATTTTGACGCTTCGGAAGCAATATTGCTTCCGGAACCTCCGTTATTAACAATAGCAATACCTTAGTCTTAATCCAATATTGATTAGATGATGATCGGCGGGGACCTGTGAAGGCCTCCGCCGAGTTTATATATATGCATGTATTAATAGGTGTTGTAGTCTTATGAGCCTATACAAAACCACAGCCATGGACCGTATCAACAACGGCCATGGCTGTGGCTTTATAGTAAAATGAGGAGAGAAGAAGAGAGGCTGTATGACTGTTAAAATTCCAGAGTGCCGAGCTGCTTGTCCACAAGAATGATACTTGAAGGTGTCGGGCTGAAGGAGCCGCGCGTTTTTGCCCGGAATTTCAGAACTAACAGATCGGAGTCACCGTCAATCGTGACTTGGTCACCGATGTTGACAAACGTGGGATAAAGCACTTTGTCTCCGGCCGTGTGCAGACGGTCATAGGTCAGATTTTCCATCCCGGCCACAGCTTTTGGCTCTACTCCGGTGAATTCATATTTCGACGGGTCATAGGGCAAAGCGAAACTCAATGCGTTGAGACCGCTCAGAGCACTTCCTTTCACCATAACCTTTACTTCGTCGCCTGCGGCATAGGTGCGTTTGTCGGGCACAAGTGATATTGAGCCGGCTATTTCGGCGCCATGCTTTTCAATGCCGCCGTTCAGTTGGGTAGCGACCACTGATATGTCGTATGCGTCAAGAAGGCCGTTGCGGTTCACGTCGCCCATGCTCACATAGTCGAAATCGCTGTCGCCGCGGCGCAGTCCGGTGTAGTTGGTATAGGACGTGAGGTCATTTTCATCTATTTTGCCGTCATTGTTGATGTCGCCGGGCAGATAGCTCGGAGAGCCGGGCATCTTGAATACGAAGATTTCGCGGCCGGAGCCAAAGCCGCCGACAGCCTCGTCGACATGCAGGCGGATGTGACGCACAAGCGGATTTCCTTCGAATGCAAATGTCTTGGTCGCTCCGGAGCGTTCCCATCTGAACGGCACCGGTTCGCTCCATTGCTTGCCGTTTTCGCTCCATGCGATGGTACCGGAGAGAATTGTTCCGTTGCCGGAATCGAGTCGGGGCAGATACTCCAGCCGGTCAAGGGTATTGAATGAGCCGAGGTCGATTGTCATGTCAAACGGAGTCGAGCCTGGCTTATTGTAGATTGAGTGCCATGTGTCACCCCTATCCTCGAAGTCGAATAGGCGCCATAGGCCGAATCCGGGCTGATCCTCGATTGTGCACTTGGCAGTGATGCCGCTGATGGCGAATTCCAGGGGATTGTTTTTGGTGCGGTAGGTTACGTCGACCCAGTCGGAAACTCCGGCGTCGTTTCTGGCGCGGACGCGGAAGGAGTAGTCGGTCTGCGGTTTCAGCTCGTCGAATGTGAATTCTGGGTTCAGTTCGCTCGGGCAAAGATTGGTGTAGAGTATTCCGTCGCGTTCGATTTCAATGCACTTGGTGTCGCATTTTTCCTCCCATTTGATGGTGATGTCGTAGGGGCGCACATCTTCATTGATATCGGTGATGATCGTGGGCGCCGCTGGAGGTGTGATGGCCATGGTCACGGCCTCGGCGGGATTCAGCTCGAAGCCTTTTACGATAACGCTCATGGCCTGCTTGCTCACGTCGGTTTTGGCGAGTTTCACCCACAGCTGCGGGCGCATATCCGGTGCCACCTCCACTCCGAAGGGCTTCAGGCGGTTGGGGGCCTCGTTGAGATAGCAGACGTTGGTTAGGCGGTTGAAGTCGGTGAGATTGTCGACTGTCGCCAGCTTCACCTTTTTGCCGCCGATTGTGGCGGTTACGGATTTCGGCTCTGCGCTGACATTGATGTGCAGCTCTGTGGTCTTGTCGGTGACAAAACCATTGAAATTGCCAGTGGTCGGATCTATGGTGACGGTGAGGTCGCTGCCTTTCACGTCGGAAACAACGCGCGTGCTGGAGAACTCGCCCAGACGATATGCTTCGGTTGTGCCGTCATCGTCATATTCGGTGTACTCGCCGTGGGTCTGGGGCCAAAGCTCGTATATTCGCAGGGTTTTGTCAATCTGCGATGGATTGTTGTTGGGATTGACCATCGGGATGATGGCGTCGGCCTTTACGAAGACAGGAAGTTTGTAGCCGGGGGTGGGGAACATATTCCACACCACGCCGCCGTCATATCGGTCGCCGCTGAAATAGTCGAACCATGTGCCTTCGGGCAGGTAGATGTTGTTGCGCCAGGTGAATCCGTCGGCATCGGTCAGTCCTTCTTCATAGACGGGAGCCACGAGCAGCGATGGGCCGTACATGAACTGATATCGGGTGGCGGTGCCGTGGGTGAAGTCGCTCGGATAGTCCAGGAACATGGCGCGGATCATCGGTTTGCCGTCCACGGCCTCGCGTGCGGCGGTGTAGGCATAAGGCATAAGTTCCGATTTCAGCTTGAGGTAGGCGCGGACAATGTCGACGCTGTGTTTGGAGCCGAACTCGCCAACGGCCTGCGGATATTTCGGGTTTGCACCCCATCCGTCCATGTTGAGTTCCATAGGAGTGAAGGTCTTCCACTGGAAGTCGCGCACGTTGACATCCGCATGCTTGCCGCCGAAGATGCCGTCCATGTCTGACGTGATGTTGGGCTGTCCGCTCAGGCCCGATCCGATGTAGGTGGGGATGTGAAAGCGGATGTATTCCCACTCTCCGCCTGTCTGGTCGCCGGTCCATATCCCGGCATAGCGCTGTGTGCCGGCCCATCCGTCGAGCGAAATTATGAATGGTCGGGCGTTGTTGCCATAGTAGGGCATGATCTCGGCCACGTCGGCCACGCCGTTTAGTCCGAATGAATATCCGGCGCCCACCCAGGCCACGTCTGTCTTCAGCACGCGCACTCCTGCGTCGCGCACCTCCTTGACAATGTCTCTTTGCAGCAGCGGCTCAATTCCATCGACCGGATGGAGGTCGCTTTGCGTCCACAGTCCGATCTCCACCCCATGTTCGCGGGCATAATCCCCGAATTCTTTGAGATTCTGCACGTTGCCGTCAAGAGTGGATGTCTGGCCGTAGCCGGCCCCATAACCGTCGTTGGGGAGCACCCAGCCCAGTGGCATATCGGCGTCGTTGTAGCGGTCGATCACGGCGCGTGCCGAGAACTGGTAGTTGCCGGGCAGTTCTCCGTTGAGACTCTCCTTGATTCCGCCGTTGTCCTTCTGGCTTTCGCGATAACGTTTGCCGTCTTCGAAGAGGATTCCGCCCTTGCCATCCTCGACTTCAGTCCAGTAGTCGCGGTTGTAGGCGTTGAGATGTCCTTCATAGAATCCGAATTTAGGCAGCAGCACCGGATTGCCTGTGAGTTGATAGAAATCGTTGAGCAGGGCCACCGGGGAGTCGTTGACCATCACGAACATGTCGAGATACGGAGACTCATGGCTCAGCCTGACCGTGTCGGGACTGGTTGCGCCGAAGTCGTAGGCTCCGGGTGCGAACGTGTGCATCATCACGCCATAGCCGCCGGTCGACCAGTAGTAGGGTGTCGGAGAAGCCACGCCGCCGTCGGTCCATGAATTGGTGTTGCGTATGTCGATGATTTTGCCTTTATGGGAGAAGCGCCCGTTCTGCACGCCTCCGCCATAGAAATATTCGCCAGGTTGGCCTGCAAGTGTCAGGGCGGTGCTCTTGCCCGGTGTGAACTCCATCGGTGCGGTTGTCTGCATCACGGTCTGGCCGGTGAGCAGGTCGGTCACGCTGAACTGATCTGATTTGCTGTTGAAATCAATGCGCACTCTGTCTGTGGCCACCGACACTATGTCGCCGGCGGGTGTGACAGTTACCTCGCCGACTTTGGTGCGTGGATTGTTCACCAGAATCTGTGCGGGAGGATTCGCCTTCGGATCACGCACTTCTCCGCCGGCAGGGTCGCGGAACAGACGGAAGATATTCGGTCCGTAGAAGTCAACCAGCATACGGCCTCCGTCGTCATAGATAACCTCCACTGCAGTGGGGTTTAGTGTGCTTACCGTAGTGTCGGCCATGACTGACATGGCTGGGGCGCCGAGCAGTGAAAGTGTTGCGAAGAGTTTGCTGTAATGCATATATAAATTATGTGTAAAAAATTGATTATCTGCTTTGCGCTTCAAATTTACGAAAAATATATGAAACATATGCCAGTCGGGGGACGTTTTATTCTCATGAATAATTTAAAGTCGGTAAAATTGAGGATTGCGCTTGCCGCATTGGTTGCCGGAATGATTATCGGCATCAGTGCCGGCCTGTTCAAATGGGGCATCCGCTCTCTTTCGTCACTTTGCACATCTGGATTCCGCCCCGGCAACAGCAATACGGTCATGCTGTGGGTCCCGATTGTCGGCATCGTCGTTGCCGGGCTGTTGGCGCGTTATGTGTTCCGCCGGCGGCTTGAACATGCCACGGCACAGCTTCGTGTCATGATTGCAGAGAGGCAAGGAAGTATGTCGCCTCTTCTCGCGGTAGAGCCGCTGGTGGCCAGCACGGTCACTCTCGGCTGCGGCGGATCTGCCGGATCAGAAGGTCCGATAGCGTTTGCCGGAGCGGCTGTCGCCAGCAATCTTGGCAAAAGGTTCGGACTGTCGCCGCAACAGCTTATGGTGATGATGGCGTGTGGAGCCGGTGCAGGCATTGCCGCCATATTCAAGGCTCCTGTCGGAGGTGTGCTTTTCACGGTCGAGGTGCTCGGGCTGTCGCTCGACCGCGACTCGCTCTTGCAGCTTGTGCTGATGTGTGTGACGTCGGCGCTCACATGCTTTGCCTTTTCGGGATTCACGCCCGACATGGCTGTTTGCCATCCTGTCGGATTTGAGATGACGCATCTGTTGCCGACTATGTTTTTTGGGGTTGTCTGCGGGGTCTATTCGGCGTATTATCTGCGGACCGGCATGATGACGCGCCGCGCGTTGGAAAGCCTGAGCAGAGACTGGATAAGATGGATCGTGGCGGGGTGCGTGCTTGCGCTGGCATTGTTTTGTTTCCCGGCGCTGTATGGCGAGGGTTATCGGCTCATGGACAAAGTCGTCAACGGAGATCTGGCTGCTGTGGCTGATGGTGTGGCATTCGGAGCTGGGCATGGTCTGGTGCCGGTCTTTGTTGGAATTCTGCTGGTCAAAAGTTTTGCGTGCTATGCCACCAACAGTGGAGGCGGGGTTGCCGGTGATTTTGCGCCGACGCTTTTTGCCGGTTGTATGGCCGGCGCTCTGTTTGCTCTCGGAGCCGGCAGCGTCGGATTGTGTCGGTTGCCGGTGGGCAATTTTGCTATTGCCGGCATGGCCGGTGTCATGGCCGGAGTGATCCGTGCGCCGTTTATGGCGATATTTCTCACTGTTGAAATGTGTTTCGCTTCCGGTATGTTGTTTCCGGTGGCTATATGCGCCTGTGTCAGCTACTTCGTCAGCAGATCAATTGCGGCCTGATGTGCATTTCATGGATTTTAACTAAAAATTAACGCAATGATAATTTGTCGGATATAATCGGGTTAAAATAGCGATTCCGCCGGTGGTGCGTCTAAATAAATTGCACGCTTGATTTTCCCGGTATAATTTTGCAGCGTAACCAGTTATTATCCGATAGAATGAAACATTTATTACGACTGACATTTCTTGCTGTTGTGCCGTCTGTAGCGCAGGTCCTTTCAGCACAGGCTCCGGCTGACACTCTGCGTTGGAACTATGCCGACTGTGTGGCCTATGCCAGAGAACATAACATCGAGTTGCGGCAAACACGTCTGGCCGGCGAGTCGGCCGAATATTCGTTAGAGGCTGCCCGCGCGCGCTGGACTCCGACACTTGATTTCGCCACGACTCATACTCTGACAAATTCTCCATGGGGTGAAGGCGATAAAAACAGCTATGGCAGCTCCTATGGCCTGAATGCATCATGGACTCTCTATGACGGAGGCGAGCGCTCGGCCACTATCAAGCGTGAAAAGGCGGGTGTGGAAAGCGCCGGACTGAACACGCTGGCGGCGATGCGAAATATCGACACAGAGATCCTGTCGATATATATCAATCTGCTTTACTCGCGTGAAGCGATCGCTGTGAACCGTTCGCTGGCCGAGGTGAGCCGCGCGCAGGAAGAGCGTGGAAAGGCGCTCATGGAGTCCGGCAGGCTTGCATTGCCGGATTATGCGCGGTTGCAGGCTCAGGCAGAGTCTGACCGATATAATGTGGTAAGCGCCGAGGCATCATATGCCGCTCAGAGAATGCAGCTCAAACGTGTGCTGGAGCTTGGCCTGAACACTGTGATTGAGATCGAGCCGGTTGAATTTGCTGATACAGATGTGACTGATCCGTTGCCGGATATTGACGAAAGTTATCGCATGGCGCTTGACGAGGATGCGGCGCTAAGGGCGGCTAAAGTGCGCAGTCAGATGGCCGAACTGGACGTGGCTGTGGCACGAGCGTCGGGGTTACCTTCGATCAGCCTTCAGGCCGGTGTCGGGTCAGGATATTATACAGACCGCAACGGCGGATGGAGCAATCAGATGAAACGCGGACTCAACGAGCAGATCGGCGTGACTCTTGCCGTGCCGATATTCAATCAGAAAACCACCAAGACAGCTGTCGCCAAGGCTAAGGTGACCCAGATCGACTCTCAGCTGGACGCCGATTTGAGGGAAGACGAGATCAGCCAGACGCTCGAAGGATGGTATATCGACATGGAGTCGGCCCGCAGCCGCTATGCGGCCGGACTTTCACAACTTGAAGCGGCATCTCTGTCAAGCGAGTTGCTGAATCGCAAATTCGAGGTCGGATATGTCGAAATCACGGAGCTGATTCAGGCTCATTCCTCTCTCGCGTCGGCCCGCCATGAGTTGCTTCAGGCGAAATATATGGCCGTTCTGGCCAGAAAAATGGTGCAGTATATGCGCACATCGTCAGTAATAATCTAAAATACAATAAAATATGGCTAAACTGTTAAACTTTGTCGTGATCGGCGCCGTGCTCTCTGCGGCGTCAGCGTGCGGACACAAGCAGGAAATCACACTTGTCACCGACGCTGTCACTATCGGACCGATAAGCGAGTCGGTTACTGCCACAGGCACCCTTGAGTCTGAAACCACCGTCGATGTGGGCACTCAGGTGACCGGCATCATTGATAAAATCTATGTAGATTACAATTCGGAAGTTACTCAGGGACAGCTGATCGCCGAGCTGGAGAAGGTGTTGCTGGAGAGTGAACTGAACTCGGCCGAGGCCAATGTGGAAAGCGCACGCGCGAGCTATGAATATGCAAAGGCGAATTATGACCGTGATGTCAGGCTCCATGATGGCAAACTGATCAGCGATTATGATTTCGACACTTCAACCCGCGACTATGAGTTGGCGCGCGCCCAGTATGAGAAGGCGAAGGCCGACCGGGTGAAGGCGGCCAAAAATCTGAACTATGCCGAGATATATTCTCCGATCAACGGTATTGTCATCTCGCGCGACGTGGAGGTGGGTCAGACGGTGGTTTCGGCCATGACTGTGGCCAATCTGTTCACTATTGCCGATCTTGACCGCATGAGGGTTGTGGCCGACGTGGACGAGGCCGACATAGGCCAGGTGAAAGAGGGACAGCAGGTCACATTTACCGTCGACGCATATCCGGAAGATGTGTTTGAAGGCACCGTTATACAGAAACGTCTGAATCCGACAACCGAGAGCAATGTGGTTACGTATGAAGTGATTGTGTCGGCCTCTAATCCGGATCACAAGCTTATTCCAGGACTCACGGCCAATCTGAGCATCTATCAGAGCCGCGAGAGTCACGCTCTGCTTGTGCCGGTCAAGGCCACCCGATTTGTGCCCCGCGATGCCGGCGCAGAGCCGATGCCCTCCCTTTCTGCCGGACAAAAGAGGGTGTGGATTGCCAACGGCGCGTCGCTTGAACCGGCTGTCATAACTGTGGGCGCGTCCGACGGAGTGAACTATCAGGTGCTTTCCGGCCTGAAGGAGGGTGACCGCGTGGCAATGGAGTACTCTGCTGCTGCTGTTGAACCTGCTGTGGAAGATGGTGCCGCACAGTCACCGTTCGCTCCCAAACCGCCAAGTCATAACAAGAAGAAATAGTCAGTCTTATGTCCAATCGTGAAATCATCAAGATCACTGATCTGAAGCGTGACTTCGTTGTCGGTGGCGAAACGGTACATGCGTTGCGGGGCGTTTCGTTCTCAATTCATGCCGGGGAGTTCGTCACCATAATGGGCACTTCAGGTTCCGGCAAGTCGACTCTGCTGAACACGCTCGGCTGTCTGGACACTCCATCTTCAGGCGAATATCTGCTTGACGGAGTGAGCGTGCGCTCCATGAGCAAGAATGAGCGGGCCAGGCTGCGCAACCGTAAGATCGGGTTCGTGTTTCAGAACTATAATCTGCTTCCTAAGACCACTTCGGTTGAAAATGTGGAGCTGCCGTTGCTATATAATTCAGAGATCGGCGCCAAGGAGCGGCGTCAGCGCGCCATCGACGCGCTGAACGCTGTCGGGCTGGAAGGGCGTCTTTACCACAAAAGCAATCAGATGAGCGGCGGCCAGCAGCAGCGTGTGGCCATAGCCCGCGCGTTGGTCAACGACCCGGTCATTATCCTGGCCGATGAAGCCACCGGTAATCTGGACACGCGCACCTCAATGAGTGTGCTTGTGCTTTTCCAGGAGCTGCACCGCCGCGGCCGCACGATCATATTTGTGACTCATAATCCGGAACTGGCCGCGTTTTCGTCGCGCAACATAGTGCTTCGCGACGGGCGTATCATTTCCGACACTCTCAACCAGTCGCCTGCCTCGGCCAGCGATATGCTCGCGTCGATGCCGGCTGACGATAAATAACCGCCGCATTCCCATGAATTTAGTCAATCTGCTGAAAATAGCGTTCAAGGCGTTGAACCGCAACAAGCTGCGCATGGCTCTGACCATGCTCGGCATCATCATCGGCATTGCCGCAGTGATCTGTATGCTCGCCATCGGCCAAGGCTCCAAAGAGAGCATCAAGGCCCAGATATCAGAAATGGGATCCAACATGATCATGATCCATCCGGGCAACATGCAGCGCGGCGGAGTGCGTCAGAGCGCCGACGATATGCAGAGTCTGAAAGTGGCCGACTATGAAGCGCTGCGCGACCGGACGGTATATCTGTCGGCCGTCAGCCCGATGGTGCAGAGTTCCGGCCAGATCGTTGTCGGTAACAACAACTGGCCGTCGAGCATCAGCGGTGTGACGCCGGAGTATATGGACATACGTAAACTGGCTGTCGAGGATGGCGAGATGTTTACCGAGGCCGACATAAAGTCGGCGGCTAAGGTCTGTCTTGTCGGAAAGACAGTTGCCGACAATCTGTTCACCAATGGCGAAAACCCGATCGGGCGTGTGATCCGTTTCGGTAAAATCCCGCTTACAGTGATCGGAGTGCTGCAAAGCAAGGGCACGAACTCGATGGGCATGGACCAGGACGATGTGGTCATCGCGCCTTACACTACGGTCATGAAGCGCATTCTGGCGGTGGATTATCTTGGCTCTATCTTTGCGTCGGCTTTGAGCGAGGAGACCACAGACGAGGCCATCGGCGAGATTACAGCGCTGTTACGCCAGGCCCATCGGCTGAATGACGATGCCGACGATGACTTCGACATCCGTTCGCAGCAGGAACTGAGCGAGATGATGAACTCGACGTCGGACATGATGACTGTGTTGCTCACCTGCATAGCGTTCATCTCGCTGATTGTCGGTGGAATCGGCATCATGAACATGATGTATGTGTCGGTCACGGAGCGCACGCGCGAGATAGGCCTGCGCATGAGCATCGGGGCGCGCGGAATCGACATTATGCTTCAATTTCTTATCGAGAGCATAATAATTTCGGTAGCTGGCGGCGTTATAGGAGTGATTGTCGGCTGTGGCGCCACATGGGCTGTCGGAGTGCTGGCCGGATGGCCTGTGAGTATTGTCGCCTCGTCGATCTTTCTGTCATTTGCCGTCTGCACCGTCACCGGTATTTTCTTCGGATGGGTGCCTGCCGTCAAAGCATCGAATCTTGACCCGATAGAAGCTATCCGTTATGAATAAGAATACACGCCGTAAGCGGTTTTTGTTGCGTTTCGCCATCCATGTGCTGGCGCTCGGTCTTCTCTTTGTGCTTCCCGAGATAGTGATGAGTGTGGTGGACGTGCGTCGTTCTTCGCTTGAATGGCGGTTCTATGTCAAGGCGCTTATATTTGTGGGAGTATTTTATGCGGAATATTGTGTTGTGATGCGTGGATGCTCTGACCGGCATTTGTTCAACTGGCGTTTTGTCGGTGAGAATCTGCTGCTTGTCGCCGTCGGTGCGATATTGGTCTGGCTGACCCATCCTCCGTTTCCGCCCATGCAGCCTCACGGCGGTATGTTCGATGGCGTCGCCGGCGGCGCGCGACATGCCGTCAATCCAGGCTCTTTCATGTGGATCCGCGACGTGGGCATCATTGTGCTGACGATCTCGCTCGCGGTAGCCATGAGGCTTTCTGAGAGGATCAGGCTGATAGAGGAGCGTCGGCGCGAGATAGACGACGCCCGTCGGCGTGATGAGCTGATACAGCTCAAGAGCCAGCTGAATCCACATTTTCTATTCAATGCCCTGAATACTATCTATGCTCTCACTGAGATTGACGCTGTCAAGGCCAGGGCGGCGGTCCATACTCTTAGCCGCATGCTACGCTATGCTTTGTATGAGGCCGACCGTCCGTCGGTGGAACTGGTGCGCGAGGTTGAGTTTATAAAGGATTACGTCAGGCTGATGGATATGCGTCTGGCCGGATCGATGAAGGTTGATGTCAGGATTGAGTGCAGTGATGAGGCGCGTGCGTTACCGATTGCTCCGATGTTGTTTATATCGCTAGTTGAAAACGCGTTCAAGCACGGTGTGACCGGCAGCCATGACGCAATGATCGTGATCAGGTTCAATGCCGGAGCCGACGGCAGGGTGGAGTGTCGGGTGACAAACAGTGTGATTGAGCAGGATGCCGGCGGTGAACATGGCAATCACTCCGGTCTCGGCATTGCCAATCTGAAGCGTCGTCTTGAATTGATTTATGGAGAATCGGCCACTCTTGAAGTGAACCGTGGGGCAGGGCTTTACACCGCTTGCCTGACTGTGGATCTCAGTGCTTCCGAAACTGCACTGGAGTGACGCCTTTGTAGGCCAGAAAAGCGCGGTGGAACACGCTGTTGGATGAAAATCCGCTCTGGCGGGCCACTTCCACGATACTCAACGACGGGTTCTCGGTGAGCAACTGTTCGGCGTAACGGAGTCTGTAGCCTCGCACGACGGCACTGAAATTTTCGCCGAAACCCTCGTTGAACACGCGCGATAGATATGTGCGGTTGAGAGGTAGCACAGCCATCACGTTGATGAGTTTGAAATCAGGGTTGAGATATGGTTTCTCTGCGTCGAACCATTCGCTGACCTGATGGCTGTATTCTGCGATTTTGTCATCAAACTGGTGCTCGTCGTCTGTGCGTACGGTGTCCGAAGGTCCCGAGGAGTTTTCCGGTGATTCTCCGCAATATCCGCAGCATTCGCTGTCGTCGTTATGTGAGTGTTGGCGTGCGTTATTCTTGATTTCACATTCGGAGTAGGGGTTCACATAATTCCAACTTTTGAAAAAGGTGAAGACAAAAAATATCTGAAGTATGACAGTGTGAACTACTTCGGTCCATGTGTGTCCGATGAATACTACCAGGCTGTAGCTGGAAAGGATGATTGTGCACCATATGGCGTAGATGCGTATCCAGAGTAGGCCGCTGTCTGGCCCGTCGCCGAATTCTTCGTTGCATCGGTTGACATAATTGGGCAGTTCGCGCGTTACGTAATGGTAGCTTATGATTATATATGCGATTGAGCATGCGAGAATGATCAGACGGAACCATACGCAGAATTCCGTCCTGCGCGCCCACAGTTCATCATATGAACCGATTGGCTCGATGGTCTGGCCGAGTATGCCTGTCATGGCATAATAAAAGCTCCCTATGAAAGCGAACGGGAGCAGCATTATAACAGTGCGGCGAAGTGTTACCCAGCCCGGGCGCACCATGTCGCATGGAAGCAGCAAGAGCAGCACCATATAGAATGTGCCGCCTGTAAGATATGGCACGGGCAAGACTCCGCCCATTCTGGCTATGTGGAAATTGAATAAATATGCCACCATGCCGACGATATAAGGAATGCTCCAGATTGACATGACAATCGCCAGAATGGTCTGTGTGCGTCCCCGCTCTGGCTTTAACCACAGAAGACATGAGGCTATGACCAGCAACAACGTTGATGAGGCGTTGAGATCATGGAGAATTTTAGATGTTATCTGCAGTATCATTTAGAGATTGTGGCTGAGGTGTGCCCTTATGTGTTTTTTATTTACGTGTCAGGCTTTTCATCGCAACCGTTCATGAGGGTTTTTCAATTTCGTTGGCAAAGATAAGAGATTCTTGGGATTTGACCAAATATTTGTGTAAAAGATGTTGCAGTAGCTTAGATGTGGTGTGATTTTGTGGGTTAAGTGTGTCGATTTTACGTATTATCAGCTTGTTTTACGAATTATCAGCGCGTGTTTTGGCGTAAGGTGAGCAATTTTTTCATTTTTGGCGACGTTATAAATTGTAGATTCATCTTTCGCTGTTTATATATGAATTGTTGTGTTATTGACGATGAGCCTTTGGCCGCCGGTCTCATCGCTTCTTACATTGAAAAGCATCCGTTGCTGACGCTTGGCGGGATATTTCATTCCGCTCAGGAGGCGGTGCGTGAAGTCATGGGCGGAAAGTTCGACATGGTTTTTCTTGACATAAAGATGCCCCAGCTTAATGGCGTTGAATTTGCCCGTCTGGTTCCGAGAAGCACGCGGGTCATTTTCACCACAGCCTATGACAGTCATGCCATAGAGGCATTTAGGGTCGGGGCGGCCGACTATCTGCTGAAGCCCGTGAGCTATGAAGAATTTAATGCCGCAGTGATGAGAGTTCATGAACGCATGCCGGTTGCGGTGGCTCAGCAGCCTGACCCGGCTGAGCATATTCTGGTCAAGCATAATCACAAATTCGAGCAGGTCGCCACAGCCGATATTGTCTGTCTTGAGGGACTGAAGGATTACGTCAAGGTACACCTTGGTGACGGACGGATGCTTGTCACGCTATGTTCAATGCGTTCATTTGAGTCATTGCTGTCATCGCGCAAGTTCATGAGGGTGCACCGCAGTTATATCATCAACACCGATGCCATACGGTCGATCGAGCGTAACCGGCTGACCCTTGTCGGAGGGCATGAAGTGCCGGTTTCCGACGGTTATCGCCAGGCCGTGGCCGACTATATTGCCGCTCACAATCCAATGGCAGGCGGATATTGATCCGAAATTCAGGATTAATGACTAAATTTGCAGAGTGAAAAGAATACTCTCATGTGTAATAATGGTTATTGCGGCGGCTGCCGGACTCCGATCCGAAGTCGTCGCGAGTTTGCTCACTGCTTCGCCTGGAGCTGAGATTTATGAACTTGACGGCCACACCGGGCTGAGGATTTCCGATACTGACCGGGGGCTGGATGTGGTGATGAACTGGGGCGTGTTTGATTTCGATACGCCTAATTTCGTCTGGCGCTATGTGAAAGGCCACACCGATTATATGTGTGTGGCCACAGATACCAGACATTTCATGAAACTGTATCTTGCCGGAGGGCGGACCATCACCGAACAGCGCCTCAGCCTGTCTCCTGCTCAAGGCGAGGCGCTTTATGAAATGGCATTTACGAACCTTTTGCCTCAGAACCGCGTTTATCGTTACAGCTACATTTATGACAACTGTGCGACACGCCCTCTTGAGATGATAGAGCGGGCTGTCGGCAGGCAGCTTATTGCTTCCGAAGAGTCGGGCATGACGTTTCGCGATGAAATGACTGTAAATCACAGGCTGCACCCGTGGTATCAGTTCGGAATCGACCTGGCGCTCGGCTCTGAACTTGACCGGCCTGTCACGGCCAGGCAGCTCGCATTTTCTCCTTTGCAGCTTTGCCGCATGCTGTCGGCCGACAGCATTGTTGGCGCAACAGAGGTGCATCAGCCTCAGACTGCACTGGCCCACAGGCCGACACCATGGCCGTTGCGTCCGCTGGCGGTGACACTGGCGGTCATGCTGCTTACCGCGGTGGCTACGGCGCGCGATATGCGACGGCGGAATGTCAGCCGATGGGTTGATTCTGTGGAATTTACCTTCTTCGGCATTGCCGGATGCGTGATTGCGTTTCTGGTCTTTGTCAGCTCACATTCAGCGACTTCGCCCAACTGGCTGCTTGTCTGGCTCAATCCGCTGTGTCTGCTTGCCGCGATATTGCCATGGATAAAATCAGCAAAAAAGTGGTTAAATTGCTATCATTTTGCTAACTTTGCGGTTCTGATAGTGTGGCTTTTACTCTGGCCGCTCACGAATCAGCATATGAACGATGCCTTCTGGCCACTGATTGTGTCCGACTTAATGCGCTCAGGCGTAAATATATATATATGTCGAAAAAACTGATATACTCTCCCGCCCGCACTGCGGCGGCTCTGGCGCTCCTTGCCACTCTGGCTTATGCGCTGCCTGCAAAGGCGGCGGATAATTCGGCTTCGCGTCGTCCGCAGCTTGTGCTCGGCATAATGGTGGACGGTCTCAGGGCTGATTATCTGCAATTGCTGTCGGATTATTTCGGACCTGACGGTTTCAACCGTCTGACCGGCGGCGGGGTGTTGATCGAGAACGTCGACTATGGTCCTGGTGTGGACCGTGCCGGGGCTATCGCCATGATCTGCACCGGAGCCTCGCCTTCGGTCAATGGAATAGCCACCGAGAGGGTCTATGACACAAGCCGGCATCTGGACCGACCGGCGCTATATGACGCAGGCAAGATCGGGAACTATACAGACGAGACGCTGTCGCCTTCGGCACTGCTCACCTCCACTCTGGCCGACGAACTGCGCATTGACGGAGCGGGCGCTTCATACGTCCATGCTATCGCGCCAGATGCCACCTGCGCCATCATAATGGGCGGACATGCAGGCAACAGCGCATTCTGGATCAACGACGCAAACGGAAACTGGGCGACGACTACACATTATAAAGATGTGCCGACGCCGGTGAGTAACCGCAATTTTATCGCTCCGCTTTCAGTGCGCATCGACACCATGCGCTGGGAGCCGAGCATGAAACTCGAGTCCTATCCGGGGCTTCCGCCACACAAACGCCGCTATCCGTTCTCCCACACATTCAGCCGCGGTGACGCCGACGTCTACAGGCTGTTCAAGCAGTCGGCTCCGGTCAACACCGAGGTCACGACGCTTGCCGGGGAATATATAAAATCAATGCGCCTCGGACAACGAGGTTCGGTCGATATGCTCAATATCGGCTACACGCTCGCTCCATATCCCGGCAGCGGTGACACCGACAGCCGCCTTGAGGTGATGGATTCTTATTTGCGTCTGGACCGCGAACTTGCCCGCCTGTTCAAGATTGTGGACGAAAGTGTGGGGCCGGACAACTCTGTCGTCCTGCTTGCCGGGACGCCGGCCAAGGCGCCCACCGATCCCTATGAACCGCAATGGGGTGTGCCGACCGGTGAATTCTCCTCGCGCAAGGCCCAGTCGCTGCTCAACATGTTTCTAATCGCCCGTTACGGCAACGGAGAATGGGTGACCGACTATCATGACGGTGCATTCTACCTTAACCAGCAGCTGATAGACAGCAAGCGCCTTGATGCCGAGGCTGTCAGGGCCGAAGCCGCCAAATTCCTCTGCCGCATGAGCGGAGTTGCGTCGGCCCACACGATAGACGATATACTTGAAAACCGATTTGACGATAAGCTGCGCCGCAACACTGTGGCCGCCAATGCGGCCGACGTGTTCATCACCATTCTGCCAGGCTGGCAGCTTGTCGATGACTTCAATCCTCTTGAAAAGAAACGTACCACCCAGCGCACAAGCCCTGCGACCGCGCCGGTGGTGATATATGCTCCGGCCGTTGTCGATGCATCGCGCATAGACACACCGGTCGACGCGCTGCAGATCGCGCCGACAATGGCCCGGATCCTGCGCATACGTTCGCCCAATGGTGCCGGAGAACCGTCGCTTTCCTCGATTTTTGTGCGGAAGGCAAAATAAACACATATATACGATTCATACACACCATTTTAATATAAAACATAATGTCACTGACTTCATTTTTAAATAAAGTTTTTGGAAATAAATCGCAGCGAGATCTGCGCGAAATACAACCTATTGTCAACAAAATCAAGGCTGTCGGCAGCGAAATCCAGGGGCTGACAAACGATCAGCTCCGCGGGAAGATCGACGAAGTGCGCGCCGATATCCGCTCGGTGGTGTCTCCCCATGAGGAGGCGATCGCCTCGCTCAAAGCCGAAATTGAGACCAAGCCTTTTGACCAGCGTCAGCCACTGTGGGACAAAATCGACGAGCACGAAAAGCAGATTCTGGACTCTATCGAGGATAAACTCAACGAGCATCTGCCCACCGTGTTTGCCACCCTGCGCGAAACTGCAGCCCGTTTTGCCAAAGCTGAAAACGGCGAAGTGGTGGTGACCGCCACACAGCGCGACCGCGATATGGCCGCCGAAGGACGCGACTTTGTGAGAATAGAAGGCGACAAGGCCATATATGCCAATCACTGGATTGCCGGAGGCAACGACACCAAATGGGACATGATTCACTATGACGTGCAGCTCATCGGCGGCATTGTTCTGCATCAGGGCAAAATCGCCGAGATGGCAACCGGCGAGGGTAAGACTCTGGTCGCCACGCTTCCGGTGTTCCTGCGTTCGCTGTCGGGCCGGGGAGTCCACGTGGTGACCGTCAATGATTATCTGTCGAAGCGTGACTCGGAATGGATGGGACCGCTTTATATGTTCCATGGCCAGACCGTCGACTGCATCGACAGGCATCAGCCCAACACTCCCGAGCGCCGCGCCGCCTATGAGTGCGACATCACATTCGGCACAAACAATGAATTCGGCTTCGATTATCTGCGCGACAACATGGCCATGAGTCCTGAAGACATGGTGCAGCGCAAGCATTATTATGCGATTGTCGATGAGGTTGACTCGGTGCTGATCGACGACGCCCGCACGCCTCTGATCATCTCTGGTCCGGTTCCGAAGGGCGAAGACCAGTACTTCGATCAGTTCAAGCCCAACGTGCAGAAAGTTGTGGAGGCTCAGCGCAAACTGCAAATCAAGCTGATGACCGAAGCCAAGGAGAAAATAGCCTCTGATAATTCTGACGAACAGAAAGAAGGCGCTCTGGCTCTCTATCGCGCATATCTCGCCGGCCCGAAATATCAGCCGCTGATCAAATTCCTGTCGCAGGAAGGCATGAAAGCGCTGCTGCTCAAGACCGAGGGTTATTTCCTTCAGGATAATGCGCGTGAAATGCCGAAGGCCGTCGAGCCGCTTTATTATAAGGTCGATGAAAAGAACCGTCAGGTTGATCTGACCGACAAGGGTATAGACGAACTCACCGGTTCCACTCCCGACCCGACATTCTTTGTCCTTCCCGACATAGCCGCACAGCTGTCTGAACTGGAAACCATGCCCGACGGCGAGGAAAAAGCACTGCGCAAGGACGAACTGATGCAGAACTATGCGGTGAAAGCCGAACGCGTCCACACCGTGAGCCAGCTGCTCAAGGCATACACTCTCTTCAACAAAGACGAGGAGTATGTCATCGACGACAATAAAATCAAGATCGTTGACGAGCAGACCGGTCGAATCATGGAGGGACGGCGCTACTCCGACGGACTCCATCAGGCCATTGAGGCAAAAGAGGGTGTGAAGGTAGAGGCCGCGACCCAGACTTTTGCCACAATCACTCTCCAGAACTACTTCCGCATGTATCACAAGCTGGCCGGCATGACCGGCACGGCGGAAACCGAAGCCGGTGAGTTGTGGGACATCTATAAACTCGATGTCGTGACAATTCCGACAAATCGCCCTGTGGCACGTATCGACATGAACGACCGCGTCTATAAGACCAAGAAGGCCAAATATGCCGCCGTAATCGCCGAAGTGGAGCGTCTGGTCAAGGAAGGTCGTCCGGTTCTTGTCGGCACGACGTCAGTCGATATCTCCGAGAATCTGAGCCGCCAGCTCACCATGCGCAAAATTCCTCACAATGTGCTTAATGCCAAGCTGCATCAGAAAGAAGCCGACATTGTAGCGCAGGCCGGACGTGCCGCCACCGTGACCATCGCCACCAATATGGCCGGCCGAGGAACGGACATCAAGCTTCCTGAAGACGTCAAGGCAGCCGGTGGTCTGGCAATCATCGGCACCGAGCGCCATGAATCACGCCGTGTGGACCGTCAGCTCCGTGGCCGTGCGGGCCGTCAGGGCGACCCTGGTTCGTCGGTATTCTTCGTGTCGTTCGAGGATCAGCTGATGCGTCTGTTCGCCACAGACCGCGTCATGAAGACTCTGGACCGTCTCGGCTTCAAGGACGACGAGATGATCGAGAGCAAGATGGTCAACAAGTCCATTGAAAACGCCCAGAAGCGCGTTGAGGAAAACAACTACGGCATCCGTAAACGCCTGCTTGAGTATGACGACGTCATGAACAAACAGCGCACATATATCTACTCCCGGCGTCAGCATGCGCTGAAAGGCGAGCGCATCGGCATTGACATTGCCAATATGCTCTATGATGTGGTGGAGAATATGATCAACACCCACGATCCGGCAATGCACGACTACTATGATCTGAAACATGATCTGATGTCGGTGCTCACGATCGACGCTCCGTTTACCGAAGAGGAATATGCCTCTCTCGCCAAGGAGGAGCTGATAGAATGCCTGCACGCCACCGTGATGGAGACTATGAACCGCAAGAGCGAACGCATTGTCGAAGTGGCCACACCGGTGATCCGCGATCTCTATGAGAATCAGGGTTACAAGAGTGTGATCCAGGTGCCGATCACTGACGGAAAGAAGCTTTATCGGCTGATTGTCAACGTTGAGGAATGCTACAATAATGAATGCCGCTCAATTGTGACGGAATGGCACAAGCTCCTGATGCTGGCTTCGATCGACGAACTCTGGAAGGAGCATCTGCGCGAACTTGACCAGTTGCGCCAGTCGGTTCAGAATGCAAGCTACGAACAGAAAGATCCGCTGGTGATCTATAAAGTGGAATCGTTCCATTTGTTTGAGAATATGCTGAATAATCTTAACGTCAAGGCTTCGTCGGCTCTGATGCGCGGTCAGATTTACGTAAGGCAGGCTCCGCCGGTTCCACGGCCGACTGCTGCCGCTGAGTCAGACTCAGGCCAGCAAGATCAGTCTCAGCAGAAGCCTGAGTCTGAAAAACCGCAGCCGCAGGTGCAGCGGGCGATGCCGAATCAGCAACACACTGATTATTCACGCTATCAGGCAAACAAGGAGGCATATCCGGGCGAAAACGAACAGCGTCAGGCCGCCTCGGCATCTCGTGGTGAGCGTCAGCCATCCGCTCCTGTCAAGGCTGCACCGAAAATCGGACGCAATGACATGTGTCCGTGTGGCAGCGGCAAAAAATACAAGTCTTGCCATGGCCGCGGCCTGTGAGGAACGCCTATAAAATAATACGCTTCATAGTGGTATCCCTGCTGATTCTGACAGTGGGGATACCCGCTATTCTATACCTTGTGTTGTGGATTTCGCCGGTGAGGGTCATGATCCGCGATCTGGCCGAATCGGAGTTGTCGCATCTGCTTGGTGTGCAGGTCGGAATACGGTCTGTGGAAATCGAGCCTTTCACCCGCCTGAACATTGACGGGATCAGTGTGTGTGACTCGGCCGGCCGGATGGTTGCCGAGGTGCAGCGGATCAGCGGCGGCATCAGTCCGGCAAGGCTGATTGCCATGCGCAGACTTGTGGTCGACGACGTAGAGATCATCGGTCCGACGCTTCGTCTGTGGCGGGACTCGAGCCAGGCTCCGCTTAACATCGCGCCGATTATTGCGCGGTTGAAGTCGGACCCCGACAGCGACAATGACAAGCGTTTTTCACTGTCGCTCCACACGGCGGTTGTCAGGCAGGGGGCTTTGTCATATAACGTGCTGGACCGGCCTATGCCTGAGGCCGGGCAATTCAGCGCGGATCATGTCATGATTCGCGATCTGAAGGCCGACATCGCCATGCCGAAAATTTCAGACCGCGATATGACCATACACCTGAAGCGCTTGCAGGCCAGGGAGTCATCAGGGTTCCAGCTGAAAGATCTGCGTGGATCGGTCAGATTCACCGATTCGCTGCTTGCCGTGACCGGCCTTGGGCTGGAGTTGCCTGTCACGAGGCTGTTGTTTTCGGATATGGAGGTGCGCTATCGGTCGGCCGACAGCCTTGTGGCCGCGCTTGCATCCGGCTCTCACACTGTGGCCATCGAAAAAGGCTCGACGTTATATCCGCCTGATTTTGCACCGTTCCTCCCGATGCTTTCGCGTCTTGATGTGCCGGTTTCGGTGGAAGCGTCCGTCAGAAGTGACAATGGAGATTTCAAACTGCAGAAACTGGAACTAAATGCCATCGGTCATGACAACGGGTCGTTGTTGACTCATGGTTTTGTTGATGATGTGATGCGGCAGGGGGGTGTCAGGGCCGGAGTGGGCGCTCTCGAGCTGACTCTGCCTTCTTCCGGAGCTCTGTCGTTGGCTAACTTCTTTCCTGATGCTCCGTCGGCGCTGGCGCGTGTGATTACCGCATTGGGGCGGATCGATATCAGCGGCAGTGCGGGCGCAGGCGCTGCCGATGGCGGTTATGCGCGGGTGATCTGTCGTGTCGCTTCCGATGCCGGAATTATGCAGATGGATATAGACGCCGGTTTTGGCGAAGAAAAGTCTGTCAAGGCCCAGATCAGCGGCGAGGAGATTGATCTCGGATCGATGACCGGCGACGGCCGGCTCGGTACCGTCGACTTCAGTGTCACGCTGTCAGGCCGCATGAGTGGCAGAGTGCATCGGTCGGGCGAAGCGTCGGTCGTGGTGCCGAGACTTAATGTCAACGGGCATGATTACACTGAAATAACGGCCGACGCCACATTAGACGGCAATAGGCTTGAGCTGACGGCCGAGATTGTGGACGAGCTGCTTGGTGTGTATGTCGACGGTTCTGTGGCGCTTCCTGACAGTAACAATCCGCGACCCGACGTCAAACTGTATACTCTCGTTGATCATGCCGATCTGTGTGCCATGGGACTCTGGGGCAAATTTCCGGGCTATTCGCTCACTGCCGAGATAGATGCTGATCTGAAGGAGATATCGTCAAGCGGCACCATGGGCAGTCTTGTGGTCAACAATTTTTCGTTTGCAAATCGCCAGGCGGGATCGTCGATAGCGCTCGGGCCGCTGACAGTGTCATCGGCCCGTGATCGCGGGGGCGACGTGGTTGTGGAGCTAAAATCCGATCTGCTGGAGGCCAGGATGGCCGGTGAGTATGATTTTGCCGCCCTGCCTGCCGATCTCTATGCGCTGATATGCGGCACGTCAGATCATGACGCCAGGCGCAACAGATTCAACATAACAGGTCATATTTTCCCGCAACCGGAGTTCTATGACTTTTTCCAGATGCCGGTCAAGCCGAAACATATTGCCACCATTGGAGCCGGAGTGGACTCGACGCGTGCATGGCTCATGTTTTCTGCGCCATATCTTCAGCGTGGTAATAAATTGCTGAAACAGACCGCGGTCAATATCAGCCTGGCCCGACGGATCGATCTGCTGGCGTCTACCATGATGAAGACCAAGGACGGTTATGCCTCGTTGAAATTCGGAATTGTCGGCGACAGTATCTCCGACACGCGTTCAAATTTGTCATGGCACATAGACCGTGACCGTGCGTTCTATGGCGATATTATTGTCGACACCCGTCTCAATACCGATCCCGACAACGGCCGCATCACAGGCGCCGGAATGCGGATTCATCCGTCTGAACTGGTGATCAATGATTCGGTGTGGCAGGTTGATCCGGCCACTGTGGCATGGGCCGACGGGAGAATAACGGTCGACGGCATGCACATAGGACGCCAGAACCAGTCGGTCGACATTGTCGGAGTTGCGTCGTCTGATTCTGCCTCACGTCTTGACGTGGCGCTGAAAAATATAAATCTCGACTATATTTTCGAGACTCTCGATCTCGGCGACAATCTGATGTTTGGAGGTGTGGCTACCGGCAATGTCAGTGGCCATGCCCTGCTGTCGTCTTCGCCGATATTGCGCACTGATAACCTGGCCGTCAGCCGGTTTTCATATTCCGGAGGATGCTTCGGCGAAGCAGCGGTCACTGCCCGCTGGGACAACGGCCGACAGGCTATAATGCTGAATGCAGAAGTTGAGCAGGACAATGGCCGAACCACGTCGGTCGACGGTCTTATCGCTCCGAAATCGCCCGGAGTGCTTGATTTCACGTTTCATGCCGACCACACTCCCGTCGTGTTCTTGCGCAGGCTGTTGTCGGCTTTCGCTTCCGACGTGACCGGCGAGGCTTCCGGCCTGATGCGCCTTTACGGTTCGTTCAAAAAGGTGCAGATGGCAGGCGCTTTGAAACCGCATGATTTCGGACTCACTGTGGCCGCGACCAACTGCACTTATTTCACGGAAGATTCCGTGATTCTGACCCCGGGACTCATATCGCTGAAAGACATGACCATACGTGACTTCAGAGGGCGTGAGGCAAAACTCGACGGCAGTGTGTCGCACAATTACCTTAAAGATGTGTCGTTTGATTTCCGAGTCCACAATGCACGGCGCCTGCTGCTCTATGACACCAGGCCGTCAGATCTTGACAACTGGTACGGGCGTATCTTCGGATCTGGTTCGGCAAGAATTTATGGTATGCCAGGGGTGGTCAACGTCGAGGCCAGCATTTCAACTGACCCTGATTCAGAGTTCACGTTCACGCTCTCTGACCGTGAACAGGCCGGAGAATATTCTTTCCTTTCGTTCCGCGACAGGAATGCAGTCCGCCACACCGACGTCATGTCGCTGAAACCCGGATCGCCGGAACTTGACAGAATAATGGAAGAGGAGGTAATCTCAGATGTGGCTGCCGCGACTGCCACTGCATTCAACATGGATCTGAAGGTAGCGGTCAATCCCTCTGCCCGTATCAATCTGATCATGGATCCGGTGAGTGGAGACAAAATCACAGCCTATGGTTCAGGTTCGCCTAACATAATATATAACTCGTCGAAAGATGATTTCAAGATCTTCGGCGACTACACGATTGAACGCGGTGACTATCACTTCACTCTCCAGGATATAATAATCAAGAACTTCATCATTGAGAACGGCAGCAAGGTGCTGTTCCGCGGCGATCTGGACCATATAAATCTTGACATCAACGCGATATATGCGCTGAAAGCCAATCTGAGCGATCTTGACGAATCGTTTCTCAACGACAAGGAGGTGGGGCGCACGTCAGTGACAGTGCAGGCGTTGCTGAAAGTCGACGGTGCCATCAGCGCGCCCAATATCGGTTTTGATCTGCGTTTTCCGACTCTAACGTCAGACGTTGACCGGAAGGTCCATGCCATTGTCTCGACCAAAGAGATGATGAACAGGCAGATCATCTATCTGCTTGCGCTCAACCGCTTCTACACGCCTGACTATATGATGGCCTCATCCGGAAATCGCGGCGGCGAGCTGGTGTCGGTGGCCTCGTCGACCATATCGTCGCAGTTGTCTAATATCCTCGGACAAATATCCGACAAGTTCACCCTGGCGCCGAATCTGCGCTCTGACGCCGGCGACTTCTCTGACGTGGAGTTTGACCTGGCGTTGTCGTCGACTTTGCTCAACAACAGACTGTTGCTTAACGGCAATTTCGGCTATCGCGATCAGATGCTCAACAACAATCAGTTTGTCGGAGATTTTGACATCGAATACTTGCTTAATCGTGGCGGAAACTGGCGGCTTAAGGCCTATAACCATTTCAACGACCGCAATCTATACGTGAAGACTGCAATGACAACGCAAGGTCTCGGGCTGGTTTTCAAACACGATTTTGACTCGTTCGGAAATTTCTTCCGCCGCAAAAAACATCGGCGTGAGGAGCCGACAGAACGGTTGGAACAAAACAAATGACATTTTAACGACTTTCAGGCATGAACAAAATCAGACGGGTGGATGTCGGGACAGATGCCGCGGACATCGCACGGATATACAACAGATATGTGACCGGAACAACTGTGTCGTTTGAAGTGGAACCGCTCTCAGTCGACGCGATGCGGGCGCGTATCGCCGATCTGTGTGGTGGCGGGTATCCTTACTATGTGAGCTTTGACGATGCCGACGGCCACATCACAGGATTCTGCTATGCCCACCCATGGAAAGAGCGATCGGCTTATAATCCGACGTTGGAAACAACGATATATCTGGCACCAGACGTCTGGCATGAAGGAATCGGGCGCGCACTGATGTCCCGGATGATCGCCGATTGCCGTGCCGGAGGCTATGTGTCGCTGATCGCCTGCATCACAGCCGAAAACAAGGCCAGCTGCTGCTTCCATGAATCGCTCGGTTTCGTGAAAGTCTCGTGTTTCAAGAGGGTGGGGCGCAAGTTCGGACGGCTGCTGGATGTGGTGGACTATCAGTTGATGCTTTAAAAACAGAGATACCGGAAAACTTTTTTGATTCGAAGTCTGTTTTGATAATCAGAAATTCATATATCAGAACAGACAATGAAGAAAACCGCTATTTTTTACGGCTCAAACACAGGAACCACTGAAAAAGTGGCCGAGACAATAGCCGAGAGACTCGGCATTGCCGCAGAACACGTCTATAACGTGGCCGAAACAGCTCCATCGGCCCTCGGCGGCTATACCAACCTGATTTTCGGCACCAGCACATGGGGCGACGGAGAAGAGCAGGAAGACTGGTATGATTTTCTTGACGGAGTGGAAGAGCTTGATCTGCGAGGCAAGCGTATAGCCCTGTTCGGACTCGGGGACGAAACTATGGCCGACACCTTCTGCAATGGTGTCGGTGAACTCCACAAGCGTCTTGTGGGCACCGGTGCGCAGTTCATCGGATCATATCCGGCCAATGTCTACAAATTCCGCTCGTCAAAAGCTATCGGACCAGATGGCAGGCCTTTCGGACTTCTGCTTGACCAGGTTAATCATCCCGACCTGACCGACGGCCGCATCGATGGCTGGCTGCTCAGCCTAAACCAGTTTCTGAATTGAGAAATAGCGCGGTGTATTCGCTCTCGAAATTTGGAGTGAATATGCCGCGTCCTATTCCTTCGGCTATTGCGTCCGCCGCCCAGAACCGTCCGCCATCAAGTTCGCTTGCCGACGGGTGTGGCACAGAGTCGACCACGGTGCGAAACACGTTGACAAGTTCCCGCTCACGTTCCGATTCAAACACATATCGCTTTATGAATTCAGGCTTGAAATCCTCCAGCCCCAGCTCCTCGTGTGCCTCGCGCCGCAAAGCCTCTACGATCTCCTCGTTCATGTCGATGTGGCCGCCTACCGCCGTGTCCCATTTGCCCGGCTGAATATCCTTCCACAAAGGGCGCCGTTGCAGATATAAGTTGCCTTGTCGGTCAAACACATGAAGATGCACTACCGGATGGAGCAGCATGCTCCCGCCGTGGCACACTCCGCGCGTGGCGCTGCCGATGACGGTTCCATCTTCGTCGACTACTGGAAAAAGTTCTTTCGCATTATCCATACCGGTTACTCCTGTTGTCCTTCCATTCGGGTTCCAATAATTCAGTTATATTAAGTTGAGTCTGTATCTTCTTAGGGAGTTTCATGGCTGTCTGACAATAGGAATGATAAATGAGATGTTCCTGGAGCCGGTCAGAAACATCTCCACTGAAATCCACAGAAATCCAATGTCGCTTATTCATGTGATAGCCGGGACGTATTCCTGAGAATTTCTCACACAACTCCACCCCATAATCAGGCGCGACTTTGAGATTGTAGAAATTCCATTGTCCTTCAAGTGTCATAAGGCAGAACATCCGCCCGCCAATCTCCATCGCGAGAGTATCTGGCCCGAACGGACACCTTTCAGTCGCATATGGCAATGAAAGACAATAATTTCTGACTTCCTCGATATTCATTTCCTCAGTCGGTTGATGATTGCGATAGCAAAGTGTGCGAATATGCCATATACAAGGGTTGCCAACAGAGCCATGCCCTCATTGATTATGATGTTGTATGACAAAGGCATAGGCCATTCCGGTCGCGCTTGCTGAAAAGCCGCGACAATGGCACACACCGACAGGACGATGAAAACAACAATCATCGACAAAGGCGCGAAGCCCAATTTGTATTTACCAACTTGTATCATCAGAACACCTTGACGCGACCAAAAAGATTGCCTCGTTTAACTTGTTTACGATAAGTCTTGTAAAATCTATAGCAGAGTCCTGCTATGATGGCGGCGCTGAAGGGTTTCCACCATTCGGTAGAGCCATTTGCCACTCGCATTGCTCGGTCCGGTACACATAAAGCCGACATAATAGTCAACGCAAGCCAGATATTCCGTTTTACCTTATTGGATATCATAATATTTTGATATTGGGATTGATAGATTTAAGCCTAATTGTCTTTGTCATATCTCGTTTAGCCGTTCACAATCCATTCCTCTGCCGGAGATTCCCTTTCCGCATAACAGCCGCAAGGCATATCTTTCAGCAGACCGACCGAATGGTCAAGCTCATAAATATATCTCAGAGAGAC
>CAMWTI010000011.1 GCA_947177135.1 uncultured Porphyromonadaceae bacterium
AGCGAGCCGTTGGTGCGGCGTTCGATGTCGCCTTTCCAGGGCTGGTATTCAAGGAAGCGGTGTGCCATGATGGCTTCTCCGGCGCTGGCGGTGAGCACGTTGTTTCGCAGGCCGATGATGCCTCGTGACGGTATGGTGAATTCCATGTGGATGCGGTCGCTCTGCGCGTTCATCGACACCATCTCTCCTTTTCGGCGTGTGACCATGTCGATGATTCTCGAGGAGTATTCTTCGGTGACGTTGACTGTGAGCAGTTCCACCGGCTCGCATTTCACGCCGTCGATTTCCTTGATGATGACCTGTGGCTGTCCGACCTGCAGTTCGTATCCTTCGCGGCGCATGGTCTCGATCAGCACCGACAGGTGAAGCACGCCGCGGCCGAATACGGTCCAGACGTCTTCCTGGCCGGATTTTTCGACTCTCAGCGCGAGGTTGCGGTCAAGTTCGCGGGTCAGTCGGTCGCCGATGTGGCGTGATGTTACGAATTTTCCGTCGCGTCCGAAGAACGGGCTGTCGTTGATGGTGAATGTCATCGACATTGTAGGCTCGTCGATTGCGATGCGTGGCAGCGCTTCGGGCTGGTTGCTGTCGGCCACGGTGTCGCCGATTTCGAAGCCTTCGATGCCGACCAGCGCGCAGATGTCGCCGGAACTTACTTCTGTCACTTTTTTGCGTCCCATGCCTTCGAAGGTGTGGAGTTCCTTGATGCGTTGCCGCACTGTGGATCCGTCTTTTTTCATGAGGACGATCTCCTGGCCTTCGCGGATGGTGCCGCGGTGGACGCGCCCGATGGCTATACGGCCAACATAGCTTGAGAAGTCAAGCGAGGTTATGAGCATCTGGGCCGGTCCGTCGATCACTTCCGGTTCGGGTATCTGTTCGATGATGGCGTCGAGCAGCGGCAGGATGTTGTCGGTGGGGTTCTGCCAGTCGGTGCTCATCCATCCCTGTTTGGCCGATCCGAAAATGGTGGTGAAGTCAAGCTGGTCTTCTGTGGCGTCGAGGCTGAACATCAGGTCGAAGACCATGTCCTGGACTTCGTCGGGGCGGCAGTTGGGTTTGTCGACCTTGTTGATGACAACTACCGGTTTCAGGCCCATCTGTATGGCTTTCTGGAGCACGAAGCGGGTTTGCGGCATCGGGCCTTCGAAGGCGTCGACCAGCAACAGGCATCCGTCGGCCATGTTGAGCACGCGCTCGACTTCGCCGCCGAAGTCGGCGTGTCCGGGCGTGTCGATTATGTTTATTTTGTATCCGTTGTAATTGATTGAAACATTTTTGGAGAGAATAGTTATGCCTCGTTCGCGTTCAAGGTCGTTGTTGTCGAGAATCAGTTCTCCAGTGGTCTGATTGTCGCGAAAAAGGTTGCCGGCCATCAGCATTTTGTCAACTACTGTGGTTTTTCCGTGGTCAACGTGGGCTATGATGGCAATGTTTCTGATCTTCTGCATCGTCTGAGTTGTCTTATATCAAAATTCGGGCACAAAGTTACGCAGAAATCCCATAATCGCCAAAATAATCTGACGGCCGTCGTTGGCGCAGTCTTTGGTCAGATTGAATGGAGTCAGCGCCGGAGTCGGGCTGGTGGCCTGCTTCCGGCGCTGATTTTTATGGTTCAGGCGGCGTGTCGCCTGATTGTTATTTCAGGATGACTTTTTTGAATCGGTTGTTGCGGTGTTCGATGTAGACTCCGGCGTGCTGCGGTTGCCTGACTGTACGTCCCTGCAGGTCGGTGTATGTCACTTTGCCGTCGTTTTCGGCATCAGCGCCAGCGGTGGGGATGTTGTCTTTGTCGAAGTAGTCGATGCTGTAGGTTTTTCCGCCTTCGTTCTGCTGACCTTCTTTCTGGTATACGCGCACGTAGTCGAATTCGGTCTTGTATACAACGGCAGGGTTTCCTTTCCCAGCCCAGCTGCCGTCGCCGATGCTCTGGTTGATGCGGATGAAGTATGGTTTGTCGAACACCCAGTTTGCGTCACCGATGCGGTTATGTGTTTTTTCTACTTTGTAGACGCTTTCTCCGTCAATGAACCATTCGAGGTAGTCGGGAGTCCATTCGAAGCCATAGACAATGGGCCGGCTGTAGTCGATTGGCAACGCTCCGCTCGAGATGCTCCCTCCGTTGGGGTTCCAGGGACCGTGGATTGTGTGCCAACTGCGTGTGGGTCCGTCGGCGGCTTCCCAGATGTCGATTTCGCCGCAGTATGGCCATCCGGCGCTCTGGTCTTCGGGCATCATCCAGTAGGCGGGGAATGTTCCGGCAACGTAGTGACACATCAGGCGTGCTTCGGTGTAGCCATAGGTGTAGTTGAATTTGGTGGCGCTTTCGAGCGCGCCGGTCACCCATTCGGAGGTTATTTCCGGATCGGCTCCGTCGTTGACTTTGGCGGCGAGTACCACGCGTCCGTTGTGGATTTCACGCAGGTCGTCGCGGTCGGTTACATAGCGGCGCCATGTGGCGTCCATGCGGCTCGGAGTCTGCCAGTTGTCGACCATGTCGGCTGATGTGCCGTCGGGCTGGTTGAATTCGTCGCTCCAGACCAGGCGGTAGCCGTCTTTTTCGATCGGGTCGACAAAGTCTCCGTCAGCAAACGATGGGGTGAGCACAATGCCTTCGCCGAGTACTGTGTAGGATGGGATCACGCCTTCGTTGCGGAAGATTTCTGCGCCGTCGACGGTGTGGGTGAAGGTGCTGACGTTGTCGAATTTGACTTCTGCGTCGGGATAGCCGTATTCGATCCGGATGGATTCAAGGTGTTGTCCCATGTCGGGCAGGCCCTTGAATATGATTGAGCTGAGGGCCGGAACGGATGATGGCAGCGCCTGTCGGTCGGGTTGTACCAGACGTCCTTCTTCTGCGTTGATTCCAAGGGCCACGTCATTGTTTCCGCATACCATCAGTATGGCGTCGGTGATGGAGCCTTCGTTTCTGATGATGTGGTTGTCGGCCACGGTGCTGCCTCCCGGGTCAAGCGAGTTCCAGTCGACTTTGTAGCGGATGCGGTAAACTCCGGGAGCGATGTCTTCCGGAATCATGAATTGAGGGAGCGCCATGGTGTTGGAGGAGCTGTTGGTCTCTCCGGCGGAGTTTTCTCCCTGGTAGTTGCTGTAGCTGACAGCTTCTGTCTCGGGGTCGAATTCTCCGTCGTTGTTGTAGTCCACATAGACATATGCGTTCATCCATGTGCCGGCGAAGCTGATGGATGCGGACACCGTTTCGCCAGGGGTGACCACGAACGGGTTTGTAAATACTTTGTGGTATAGAAGACGGTCGGTCGCCTGGGGTACTTCCAGAGTCTGGGTTCCTGCCTGTCCGCTGAGGGAGATGGCACCGGTTGAGCGATTGTTGTTTGAATTGATGAGTTGTGTTTCGGGGTAGTTCAACTCGTAAGGGCTGCCCGTTGCTGATATCACGCCGATACTTAAGGCAAGAAGAGTAAAGATTGGTCTCATACAAATAAGAAGTAAATGTTGTGGTATAGATCGGTATGCTGGTTTTGTATTGCCGTCATTTTTATGGCGCAAATATACTCAAAAATGTGGATTATAACAAATAATAGGAGCAATAAATCTGCCGTGGTCTGCGTTTTGATGGCATATGACATATCGTCTTTAAGTTTCAGCTATGGACAATAATAAAGAATGGAAGACGCTTGACAGCGAATATATTATACGCCGGCCGTGGCTTACGGCGCGGCGTGACCGCGTGTTGCTGCCGACTGGTGTGATTCATGAGGAATATTATGTGCTTGAGTATCCGACGTGGGTGAATGTGATCGCGCGCACCAAGGACGGTCGGTTCGTGATGGTCCGGCAGTATCGTTATGGCCTGGGTGTGACTTTGACCGAGCTTTGTGCGGGAGTGGCCGAGGATGGGGAGACTCCGGAGCAGGCCGCACGCCGCGAGCTGGCGGAGGAGACGGGATATACCGGCGGCCGGTGGCGTCTGCTGACGGTAGCGTCGGCCAATCCGGGTTCGCTTAATAATCTGAGCTACAGTTTTGTGGCGGAGGATGTGGAGTTGACGGACGGTCAGCATCTTGACGAGACGGAAGATGTTGACGTTGTGTTGATGTCGCTGCAGGAGGTCGCTGAGATGTTGCGCCGCGACGAGTTGAAGCAGTCGTTGATGACGTCTGCTCTGTATCGCTATCTGTTTGAAAAGGAGTTGTCTAAGCTTTGATTCCGTCGCGCCGTAGGAGTGCGTCGATCGATGCGTCGCGACCTCGGAAGCGGCGGTAGAGTTCGGCGGGATGTTCAGAGCCTCCGCGCTCGAGTATTTCGTGACGGAACTTCCGGGCTGGTTCTCCTGAGAACGGTCCTTTCTCCTCAAACAAGGCGAACGCGTCGGCGTCGAGCACTTCGGCCCATTTGTAGGAGTAGTATCCGGCGGCGTATCCTCCGGCGAATATGTGGCCGAATGACGGTGACGTCAGCGCTGATTCCGGAGTGGGGATCGGTGTGACCGCGGCAGTGGCTTGCCGTTCAAATTCAACCGGATCGCTCACTGGCGTGGAAATGGTGTGCCACGCCATGTCAAGGTAGCCGAATGACAGCTGGCGTATGCATGCGTAAGCAGCTCCGAACTGCCGTGCCGCCTTCATGCGTTCGAGCAATCGGTCGGGCATCGGTTCGCCTGTGAGATAGTGGACCGCGAAGGAGTGGATGAATTCCGGACTGTCGAGGAAGTTTTCCATGAACTGCGACGGAAGTTCGACGAAGTCGCGGCGCACGTTAGTGCCGGCCAGTGAGCTGTATCGGCATTTCGACAGCAGGGAGTGCAGGGAGTGTCCGAATTCGTGGAGGAACGTGTTGACTTCCGATGGCGAGAGTAGAGACGGTCTGTCGGCCGACGGTTTGGTGAAGTTCATGACAATATTGACCAGCGGGCGGTGTGATGAGTCACTTTCGCGGAATTCGGTCATCCATGCTCCGGGGCTTTTTCGTCCTGGCCTCGGGAAGAAGTCGGCATACAGCAGTCCGAGCAGTGAGTTGTCGGTGTCGGTTACCCGAAAAACCTGTACGTCGGGGTGATATGTCTCTATATCTCCGGCCGGTTTGAAATTGATTCCGTAAAGTTTATTGGCCAGGCTGAAGACTCCGTTGATAACGCGGTTTAGTTCGAAATATGGTCTCAGTTCCTCGGGGTCGAAGTCATGGAGTTTGCGTCGCAGTCGGTTGAACTGGTATGAGTAGTCCCATGGTTCCGTTTTTATGCCGGCAAATTCTTCGATCTGCTGCAGTTCCGTGTGTAGCGCCGGGATATAGGCGTCGCGCAGCCGGTTCAGCAGATCATATACGTGTTCAGGCTTTTCGGCCATTGTTCGCTCGAGTTTATAGGATGCGAAGTTTTTGTGGCCGAGCAGCCGGGCCGTCTCCAGACGCAGTGTGGCTATCTCAGTGAGTATGGCCATGTTGGAGTATTGCCCGGCAGTGTTTCGTGCCGAGTAGAGCCTGTAGGCTTTTTCACGGAGGGCGCGGTTGTCGGCTGTCTTGAGCACTTCGGTATATACCGGCTGATCCAGAGTGAGAATCCATTTTCCTTGCATTCCGGCGGCATTGGCCAGTTCGGCCGCTTCGTCGGTGATGTGGGGCGGAAGTCCGCTAAGCTCCTCGGCATTGTCGATCACGATGCGGTATGTTGCCAGTTCTTTTTTCACGTTCTGGCCAAAGCGGGTTGTCAGTTCCGAGATCCGGGCCGATATCTGGCGGAAGCGCTCTTTGGCGTTGCCGTCGAGCAGAGCTCCGGAGCGAGTGAATCCTATGTAGGTATCAGAGAGCAGGTTTTTTTGTTCGGGAGTCAGATCAGTGAGCGATTCCATGCTGTCATAGACCGCTTTGATTCGGGCGAACAGCTGAGGGTTGAGGCTGACGTCTGACGAGTATTCGCTCAGTCTGGCCGAGACTTCGATCGACAGGTCCATCATTTCGTCATCGGCATTGGCCGACAGCAGAGGATAGAATACTCCGAGCACGCGGTCAAGCAGCGCGCCGGAGCGTTCATAGGCCTCGATTGTGTTGGCGAATGTCGGTTTGTCGGGGCATGATGTTATGTTGTCGATTTCGGCCCGGGCTTCTTTTATTGCCTGGTCTATGGCCGGGACGAAGTGCCGGGTCTTTATTTGTGAAAACGGCGGGGTGTCAAAGTCTTTGAGCAGCGGATTGTCATTCATAGAGTATGTAGTCGAGAATGAGAGGAATGACCGATGTGTCAGCTCCGGCTTCGTCAAGCATGGGGCTGTCGGCGTCCAAAGCTTCGCGCAGTCGGTCAACCGAGCTTCGTTCTGAGAATATGCGGTAGCAGTTGATGGCTTCGCGCGGATTTCCGGTTGCCAGGTGGAGGTGTCCGAGGTTGAGGTAGTCGTTGTTATCGGGTGTGGATTCCGCCATTATTCGGTCGAAATACCGTCGGCTTGTGTCGAAGTCACGCATCAGCAGGGTCACCCATGCGATGGGTCGTGCGGGTTTCAGCGATTTTTCGTCCATGAATTCCGCCCGATAGTAGCAGTGAAGCGCTTCGTGATATTGCTTAAGCTCCAGGTGGCAGTGTCCTTCCGAGATCACCGGGGCGGGATCGTCGGGACAAAGGTTTTGTATGCGGCGGAAATATTCGGCGGCCGGTGCGGGCTGTCTGTCGGCTCTGAGCAGAGCCGCTATGCGCCGCAGAGTGTAGGGGTTGTCGGGGGCGATAGTCTCGGCTTGCCGGAATGCTTCGAGCGCCCGGGCCGTGTCGCCGAGCTTTTGCAGTGAGAATCCGAGTTTCTGTAGTATTGCCACGTCGGGAGTGGCAATCTGGCTGAAATAAGCGGCGGCGTCGTCATAGCATTTCAGTCTGAAGCATAGTTCGGCCACAGCGAGGGTGGTCTGCTGGTCGATCGCGGAGCCGCAGACTGCCGAGAGGTCGATACGTCCGGCGAATGGGTTGGTGAATTCGCTTTTGCGTCGGAAGTGTGCGAAAAAGCGGTATAGATCCTGTACAAACATCTTGATGATGTCGCTTCTGCCCGGTGTCGGGGCGTTGCCAGGCCGCATGGCGCCGATTGTCGAGAGCATCCGGTCATAGTTTTTTTCCAGTTCCTGTTTCTGGCTGTAGGGCAGCGAGTCAAGCGACAGGAGCAGAGAGTATTTGTCGCTGTCGCACATCATCGGGTTCTGTTCCATCATGGCGTTGATGATTTCGTTGTTATTGTTGCCAAGACGGGAGTGTTCGGAGTCGAACGGCATGAACCAGTTGGCCGTTTCGTTGAAGAAGGAGTCGTGTTTGGCAGCCCCGATGCTTGAATGTGTCACGTCGGCTCCGTTGGCCAGCAGTTTCTGGAAGTCATCGAGTTTCTGTCTGACACCGCTGTCTGACAGCATCTGTTCCCATTCGGGATTCTGTTCAAGAAATGCTTCCGGATCGGTTCCGATTTTTGATGCGAATTGCTGCATTGTCGGGAGCACCTCGTCGCGGAACTTGCTGTCGATGCGGTCGGTCAGTTTGGAGAAGTTGAAGTATTGCCATACGTCTTTCACCACCTCATTCCATTCCGGTTTGCCGGCCAGTGAGTCGAGCCTGGTCCTGACAGCTGCTGTCGGCGCTATATGGGCATGGCGCCGTCCGATCAGTAGCAAAGCCGAGGCTGCCGCCCTCAGTTTCAGTCGGGCAGTTGAGCCGCTGTCTGCCACATCGAGCAACACGGCGAGAGTTTCGTCGTCGGGAAATTCAACAGAACCGAGCAGCAGGGCTCCGGTGATCTGTAGTGGCAGGCGGTCAGGTATTGCCGGGTCGGCACACAGGGCGGTGATGGCGTCGGCATCCTGGCGGGAGAGAGGAAAGGTGGTCCACACGCGGTTGAATATGCGTCGTTCGGCTTCTTCGCGTTGCCGAGGGGTGAAGCTGTTGGCTCCGGCACCTCCTGTCGCGCGGTTGAAGATGGATGTTCCGGCCATTGATCTGCGGTAAGCGTCGAGCAGTGCGGGAATTGTGTCGGCCGGACGGGTCTGCTCATAGCGCAGGGTCGAGAAGTAGAGCGACGGAGAGTCGGCGGTCCACGCCCGGCGTGTGATCATGAGCAGCACGGAGTGAAGCCGACGTGTGATGTCGGCGTGTAGTCTGGCGCGTTCGGGGTCATGGCCGCCGGAGCTGAAGGTATATTGCAGCATGAGCCTGTAGTCCTGTTCGGCGCGGTCGATTTCCGATGAGATCTGCCATTGTCCGGCCGGAGCGAGGATGCGCAGGCGTGATATCGCGTCGTGAAGGCGATGCTGGCAGAGCATGCTCTCGACGTGTTCGCGTTCTTTGTCAGGAGATTTTATCTGCATGTTATTGTCTGTCAATTGAAATGGGTGGCCGGTACTGTCAGACAGTATTCGCGCATGCGGGTTTTGCCGTCGGGCGATATGACGGGGTGTCTCTCCAGGTAGCGGAGCAGGTCGTCGTAGGCCAGCCGGGTGCTTTCGGCCACTTTTCTGGCATGAGTGAACGGAGTCATATAATCTCCTCCGTTGGCCAGATAGTCGATTGTGGCGATGCGGTATGTGGCGTCCGGTGCGATTGGTTTTCCGGCCAGTGACGCTGCTGTGATTCTGGATGATGCGGAGTCGAATCTGATGTCGAATTCATCGCTGACGGCGTCGCCTCCGCGTCCGGCCATTACGGCCAGAGCGTCGAGCAGATCGGAGCCTTTGATATCGATGACAGTGATTTTGTTGGCGAACGGCATCATGTCGATGGCCTCGCCTTCGGTCACTGCTCCGGGATGCCATGTGACGCGGAGCCCGCCTTTGTTGGTGATCGCGCCTTGTACTCCGTCAATCAGTCCGCGTCCGGTTTCGGCCACGAAGTCGGCCGCGAAGTTGAGCATTGCCTGCGACGATGAATTGAGGCTTCCGGCCGCGGAGTCCACGCGGGCCACTTCATGACGGTAAAGCGAGTCCACGCCGTCGCGCCATTGTCTGATCCGGCCGGTGAATTCGGGGTCGAGTTTCCGGTCGAGGCGGCTGTTGACAGGTATGTTGCGCGACGATGTCTTCCCGGAGGCGAGGTCGACTGTGATTTCGCCGAGGTAGTTGCCGTATTTTCCGGTCTGCACCACCAGCACCGAGTCGCCGTCGGCGTCGGGCAGGCGGAGGTTGTCGGGGAGACGGTCGTGGGAGTGTCCGCCGATGATGATGTCGAGCCCGTGTGTTTCACGCGCAAGGTCGCGGTCGCCAAACAGTCCTTCGCTTTCAGCGCTTCCGGAGTATCCGATGTGGGTTACGGCAATGACGATGTCGGCACCCTCACGGTCGCGGAGCATGTCGATGGTGGGTTGTGCGATCTGATGCCAGTCGATGTAGTTTACGCCGTCGTAGTTGCCTTCGGCCACCATCCCGGCCGGGTTTAGGTTGATGGCAAACAGGCCGACGCGTTTGCCGGAATATGTCTTGACCAGATATGGCACGAACAGTCCGTCAAGGTCCGATGAGTCGGCGAATTCATAGTTTGAGGCGAGCAATGTCGGTTTTGCTCCCGACAGCACTCCGGCCAGCGATGCGGTGCCGTTGTCGAATTCGTGGTTGCCGAGTATCTGCACGTCGTATCCCAGGTCATTTATGATTTGCTGTTCGGCCTGTCCTTTATACAGGTGGAAGTAGAGAGTGCCCTGCACGGCGTCGCCGGCGTCAATCAGAAGCACGTTGGGTTCCGCGTTTCTAACGCTGTCGATCAGGACTTTGCGGCGGGCCGCTCCGCCCATGTCCGATGCCGGGTCGGGGTCGATGTGTGAGTGGGTGTCGTTGGTGTGGAGGATAACGAGTCGGTTTTCGGATCCGGATTCGGCGGAGCCGCAGGAACTGAGCGCCGCGGTTGCCATCATGGCTATGCCGGCCGATATCGATAGGGTGAGTCTGTTATGTTTCACAAGAACTTGTTTAATAAAAAATGTTGTCCGACCGGATCAGCCCATAAGGTCGTTGATTCCGGTCACTGCGCCGGCGATTGAGAATATGATCAGCAGGCCGCCGATGATGCGGTTGACGAGCCACAGCGAGCGCACGTTGAAGTGGGAGCGTACTTTGTTGACCGAGTAGGTGATTGAAAACCACCAGAATATCGCGCCGATGACGATGCTGGCATAGCCGGAGACGTAGTGTATGAACTCAAATTCTGGCAGCAGGAAGTTGAACCGTGCGAACAGGCCGATTATGAAGAATAGGATCAGCGGGTTGCTGACGGTGAAGAGGAATCCGGTCATCAGGTCTTTCCAGTATGTGTTGGCTCCAGGACCGGGATGTCGCAGCGCGCGTGCGGGGTTGTTGCGGAACAGGTATATGCCGAATGCGGCGAGTACCACCGATCCGATCAGTTGCAGGACCATCTGGTTCTGTTCGACGAATTCGGTTATGAAACTCATTCCGAATCCGGTCAGCAGGCAGTAGAGCAGGTCACTCAGGCTGGCGCCTATTCCGGTGAAGAATGCGGCCCACCGGCCTTTGTTAAGCGTGCGTTGAATCACAAGCATGCCGATCGGACCCATAGGCGCCGAGATCAGCACGCCGATTGCAAAGCCGCGCAACAGGACGTAGACCAGGTTTTCCATGAATAGTCGCAAAGTTACGCATTTTCCCGCGATTTACGCAAATAAAATGTCTAAAATAGCTTTTTTGCTCTGTGGTGTCGGAGCATCATCCAATAGATGGTCCAGTAGATGGCGGACAGGAGCCACAGCATCAGGTATGGGTGGGAATTCTGTGCCAGAGTGGCGCTGTTGGAGTTGATGCGAATGAATCCTTCCACGCCCCATACGGCCGGAATGCAGTTCCCGATCCATTGCCACACAGGGTGCATTGCGTAGCGCGGCCATGTAAGGCCTGAGAGAAACAGGAATCCGACGGAGGTGAAAACCACGACCATGAGCGACATTTCGCGTTCTTTGACGAAGATTTCGGAGATCACCAGTCCGAATCCGGCCGAAGCGATCAGCATCGGCAGAAAGAACGGCAGATACTGAGTCATGGATCCGGAGTGGGGCAAGGAAAACATGAGCGGTACATAGTGGAGCGCATAGACAGACATCGGCAGGTATGGAACCATGTATGCCAGCAATTTGCCCGCCATTGTGGCTGATGGCGACGCCTGTATCGCCATCGGGTCTATTCCGCCGTTGCGCCTGCGGCGTTCGCGCGATGTGCCGATGAGCATCGCTATGCCGAGAATCATGCTTTGCTGAATGATGAGCACCACAATTCCCGGGATGATGAATGATGCGAATCCTTGTTCGGCGTCGCCGAGGAAGAAAGCTTCGGATGAGATCGGAGCCTCGGAGGCCGGCAGGCCCGCGGCTTCCATTTTCTGAGCCCTTATTTTGGCGCCGGTTGCCAGCTGCACGTCGGTCAGAGCCGATAGGAATGTGCGGAAACGGAGCAGCAGGCTCATATCGCTGTAGAAGTCGACGTGGGTCTGTTCGCTGCGGCCGATGTCGCGGGCATAGTCTTCCGGGATGACCAGAATACCATAGCACCGCTTTTCGGCCTGCCATCGTCGGGCTTCGCTAAGAGAAGTGGCGTATCCGACGATCTTTATTGCCGATGTGGCGTCGATGGAGCGCGTGAGTTCCCGGCTGGCCGATGTGCGGCTGTTGTCGACAACGGTCACCGGAATGTCGGTGACTACTTCCGGATTGTATATCAGGGTGTAGACCAGCGGATAGACCAGCGGTAGCGCGAAGAAGAACAGAAGCATGCCGGCGTCGGAGAATATGAGCCGCAGCTCGCGGCTCCAGACCCGGGCCGTTTCCTTGAACCAGCGTGTTATCGGATTATTCATAAGTTGCACGGGGTGGGGAGGTTATGGCACGTATGTCGGGCGCAGACAGAAGCGGCGCAGGTTGCGGCTGAGCAGTGCGGCGACGATCGGGAAGCAGAGCAGGCCGACGAAGTAGAGGCGCGAATAGTAGACAGGCACGCCGTTGAGGGCCTGGTCGATGTATATTAAAAAATAGTATCGTATTGGCAGGATGTAGCTGAAGATGCCGATGGCTCCATACATATCTTCGACCGGATAGGAGAATCCGGCTACGGAGAAGGCGAGTATGCCTGTGAGCGAACAGAGGCTGAGGGCCAGACGCAGGTTGGGCATGGCGCTGCTCACGATCACTCCGAACGACTGACTGGCAAGCACCAGCAGGATGGTGGCCAGGGTCAGCGCGCCCCACGATCCGTTCATCGGAAAGTGATTATAGCGGAAGCAGAGGGCCTGTATGGCAAGGCCGACGATCGTGAATATCACGGTCTGCGGCAGCAGTTTTCCAGCCAGGGCCTTGAGCATTGATCCGTCGGCCGCACGAAGCCATTCGACGGATTCTCCGGTCTTGATTTCATGGCAGATGCTCCAAGCAGTGACCAGGAAGATCATCAGTTCGAGCAGGCAGGGCAGGAAGGAGTTGGAGAGGTAGATGTTGTAGTTGAGCCATGGGTTGCCGATCGAGTGGGTGTCGATGACGATAGGCTGCAACAGGGTGCCGGCTGCCGACGGAGTGAGTCCCATGCCGGTCAGCTCGGACTGCACGATGGCGCCCGATGATGTCACGGCCATTGTCTTGAACGCTTTGTAGGCGAGGGATCCCGGCACGAAATATGTCAGGTTGGTATAATAGGTTATCGTGGCGCCGGTTTCGCCGAGCGCGTCGCGCTCGAAGTCGCGCGGAATGTAGAAGAATCCGAAAATTTCGCCGCGCTGCACTTTGTCCATAGCCTCATGATAGTCTGCCAGCACCTGGGTGATGTCGACGTATTGCTGTGAGGAGAGCGAGCGGGTCACTTTTGTCGACAGCGATGTGTGATCCATGTCAACAACTGCGGTAGGGACTCTTTCAGGCAACCCTTCGTGCATGAGCGACAGGAAGAAGAACGCCACACCCAGAGGGACCAGTATCATTGCCCACAGATACATCCGGCGCGAACCAAGCTCGCGCAGCGATCTGTGGAGCAGGCTCCGGAATCCTGTGTTTTTGTTGTCACTCATCGTGTCGGTGTCACTTGTCGTTGGGGTCGAGATAGATGATCGACATGCCCGGGCGCAGGTCGGGGATCGAGTCTATGGTGCGGGCTTTGATCTGGAATGTGCGGCTGTCCCAGTCGCCGGTGCTCTTTGTGGCGCGCCATGTGGCATAGCTGCCGAGATCGGCAATGTAGAAGATGCGGGCCTTGGCCTCTTTGCGTCCCAGAGCCGGAATCATTATGTCGATCTCCTTGCCCATTGTGAGGTTTTCGAGATATTCTTCGCGCACGTTGAATGTGACCCATTTGTCATCGAGCCGGAGCACGCTCATGATCGGGGCGCCGAGGCTCACGAGCTCGCCGACGTGGGGGTAGATCGTTTCGATCTGTCCGTCGCAGGGTGCGACCAGATATGAGTCTTCAAGCAGGGCCTCGACTTCGGCCACTCCGCCTTTGGCTACATTGACCATTGCTGCTGCGGCCTTTTTGTCTTCGCGCTGGGCGCCGTCCTTTGCCATTTCATACTGGCTGCGTGCGGCGCGCTCGGCAGCCGCGGCAGCATCGTATGCCGCCTTGGCCTCGTCGCGTTTCTGTTCGCTCACCACGCCTTCTTTGCACAGGGCGTCCATTCTGTCAAAAGTCTTCTGTGTGATTGTGGCGGCAGCCTGAGCCTGCATCCAAAGCTCATAGGCGCTGTTGATGATTTGCTTTCGTGTGCCGGCGTCGACTTTCTCGTTTGTGGATTCGGCCACAGTCTGCATTCCTTCGGCCTGAGCGAGTTTTGCTTCGGCAAGCGATGAGTGGATGTGGACCAGGGTATCGCCTTTTCTGACGTTGTCGCCTTCGCTGACGTAGAATTCAACGACGCGTCCGGGAAGTTTGCCTGAGACTCTGACGGATGTGGCGTCGGCTTGTCCTTCAATGATTTCAGCCGGGGGAGTCATGAACAGGAAGCCTGCGATAGCCAGGACCAGAACTCCGAAAATGATGATGGCGAGACAGAGGAAGATCGAATTACTTTTTTTCTTGGATGCGGCGGCGTTGGCCTGTTGGTTTTCAGCCATAATATCTAAAAGGATTAGAGATGTTTTTTATTTGTCGTTAACTGTGTCTGTGGCGAGGGTGCCGAGCACTTTCGAGAGATAGACGTCGCAGAGGTGCACTTCGATTGCGGCGTCGATTTTCTCGCTGTTGGCCTGCAGCCACGCGGTCTGGGCTTTCATGACGTCGTCGGCCGTCAGCACTGCTTCGCGGAATCCAAGACTGGCCGAACGCAGGTTTTCGTCGGCTTTGGCCATGTTTGTCAGGGTCATGTTGTAGGTTTTCAGCGCTTCCTGAGCTTTGTAGGCAGCCTGTGTCACCTGAAGTTCCACTTTCTCTTTGGCTTCGTCGAGTTGCAGTTCCATCACGGTCTGCTGCGAGCGGGCGGCCCGATATTTGTTGTAGTTGCCGCCCCAGTGGACAATCGGGATGTTAACGCCCACGCCTACGGAGAATCCGCCGTTGACGCGGTTTTTGAATCCGTTGAACACGTTTGGCGACGAAAACGAGTATGCGCCGACCAGCGCCACGTTGGGGAGCATGGAACTGAGCGCCACGTTTTTTTGCTGTCCGGTGATCTTTTCTCCGAGTTCCAGGGCGCGGATGTCGTGACGGCGTGCATATACATCTTCCATATTATATGCCGATGCGATCTCTGCGTCAGGGATCACATGGCTCAGGTCTTCGGCAACGGTGTATTCGTCGGAGATCGGCAGTCCGCAAATCTGGGCCAATGCCATTTTGCTCAGCGACAATCCGTTTTTGACTTTAGTGAGGTCGATCTGCGCCTGGTTGAGTTTCACGTCGACGCTCAGCTGGTCTGATCTGGTGGCCACGCCCTGACGCACCATTGCTCTGACGTCGGAGTCGAGAGAATCCATTAGCGCCACGAATTCGGTGGCGAGTCTGTGTTTCGCTTCAAGCGACACTACCTGCCAGTATGCCGCGTCGACGGCATAGATCACCTCCTGCGCGCCGGCAGAATGCATCTCTTTGGCCAGTTCTTCGGCATAGCCTGTGAGCTTGTTCATGGCCACGATCTTGCCACCCATGAACACAGGCTGAGTCAGGGTCACCGCTCCGAAAAACACATTGTGAATATCGAATGTCATGGCATCCTTGGGCAGATAGGCCACCTGCTCGGGAATGGGCTGTCCGTTAGGGCCTTTAACCGGTTCGCCTGTCAGCGGGTTTTTCACGACGCTGAACTGATATGACTGGGTCTGGAGGTCGAATGTCTTGATCGGCAGAAGCTGGTCGGAATCAAACAGCGACAGGTTTTTCTGATTATACACATAGCCGCCGTTGAAGTCAATGGCCGGCAGATAGGCGGCAAAAGCCTCTTTCTTCTGATAGCCCGCGGCTTTGACTTTTTCGGCGCCGATCTGCATCTGCTTGTTGTTTTGCAGAGCCATTTGCCGGCATTCGTCGAGTGTCAGCTGACGCTCCCCCGCCTGCATTGCAGAGGTTACGCATAGCGTCATGACAGCCAGAATCGAAATGTTGCGCAACATATATAGATTACATTAAGTTAATACGTGAGTGTGGTTATGGACCCGCAAAGATAACACATATTTTCTGACAATGGTTTGCTCCATTCCAAAATGTCTACATTTAAAGCCTTTATTCCCAAAAATCCCAATGGCGCGGCATCTGCCGGAATTCTATCGGGCATGATGTTCAAAAAAAATAATGGGTGGAAAATACAATGTGTCGGATTTTGACGTAACTTTGTGTGAAATTACGTAATCAAAAATCTATAAAGCAAATCCGATTTATGATCAGTACTAAATTGCAAGATGCGATCAACGCGCAGATCAATGCCGAATTCTGGTCGGCATATCTTTATCTGTCAATGGCCATGCATTTCGAGAATGAAGGTCATGCTGGTCTGGCCAACTGGTTCCGAATCCAGTTCCGTGAGGAGCAGGCCCATGCCGAAATCTTCATGAATTATCTCAACAGCCGAGGTGGCCGGGTTGTGCTGGCGCCGGTGGCCGAAGTGCCGGTTTCGTGGGAGTCGCCGCTCGCCGCTTTCGAGCACACTCTGGCCCATGAAGAGAAGGTAACTTCGCTTATCAATGGAATCTATGCCATTGCCGAGGCAGAGCATGATTATGCCACGTGTAATAAACTCGACTGGTTCGTCTCGGAGCAGGTCGAGGAGGAGGAAACGGCACGCGGTCTGATTGATCGTCTGAAGCTTATCGGCGACAATGGGCTGGCTCTCTACACCGTGAATCAGGAGCTGGCAAACCGCGTTTACAACGTGCCCGCTCCTCTGGCAGGCAAGTGATTCCGCTTTTTCAAAAAAACAGACAGAGATCCCGGATCTTTCCGCATGAAGCGGCGGATCCGGGATCTCCGTTTTGTCATGTCGGGATCATATGGCGGATGCCAGACGCTGGGCGGCGAAGAATGCTGTCAGGCCGAGTGTCAGGCTAAGGGCTACATAGCAGGCGGAGGCGGCGATGCGTCCGGCGCTCATGAGCGTGACGTTTTCGCCGGCAAATGTGGAAAACGTGGTGAAGCCGCCGCAGAACCCTACCGTCAGGAACATGCGCACCGGCGTCGGAATCTGGACTCCGCGGGCAATGATGCCGCAGAGCATTCCGAGGATGGCGCATCCGGCAACGTTGATGGTCAGTGTGCTCCAGGGGAATCCGGAGCCGGCGTGTTGGCCGATCAGCCTGCTGATCGCATAGCGTCCGGCGCTTCCGGCCGCTCCGCCAAGTGCGACGCAGATAATGTCGATGATGGCGTTCATTCGTTGTCGGGATGCATGATGGGCAGATGCCAGCTGTAGTGCAGGGCGAGCATACGCACTGTCAGGCAGACTCCGGCGCAACTCAGGCCGCAGGCAACCTGGTCGCCGCCAAGGGCGAAGGCAATGCCATAGACCACACCGCCGAGAAAGCTTGCCATGGCGTATATGTCTTTGCGGAAAATAAGAGGCTCTTCATTGATGAGAATGTCGCGGAGTACTCCGCCGAAGGCTCCTGTGATCAGTCCCATGGCGATCGCCACCCATATGGGGCGTCCGGCCATGAGGCTCTTCTCGATGCCAATGACGGTGAAGAGAGCCAGGCCTATGGCGTCGAACACGAGCAGAGCCTTAAGGCGTCGCACCAGCTGGCGCTGGAATATTAGGACAATGGCCATGGCCACGCCTGTGGCGACAAAATAGTCCCATGACGTGGTCCAGAACACTGTGATGTCAAGCAGAACGTCGCGCAGTGTGCCGCCGCCGAGAGCAGTGACAAGTCCGACGATATAGGCGCCGAACCAGTCGAAGCGCTTGACGGAGGCGAGGCGTATGCCTGAAATTGCCGCCGCCACAGCCCCGATCATCTCGATTATGAAGAGGAATGTCATCGGCAGGCGATTTTTGCCACGCGCTTTTCGTGGCGGCCGCCTTCAAACGGGGTGTCAAGGAAGGCGTCGACCAGTTGCATGGCAAGCTCCTGGCTGATGAATCTTGCGGGGAGCACAAGGCAGTTGGCATTGTTGTGCTGGCGAGCCAGCTCGGCGAGTTCCTTGTTCCAGCAGATTGCCGCGCGCACGCCCTGGTGCTTGTTGAGAGTCATGGCAATTCCGTTGCCGGAGCCACACATGGCTATGGCTGCGGTCAGCTGTCCGTTTTCAAGAGCTTCGGCGCATGGATGGGCATAGTCAGGGTAATCGCATGATTCCGCGCTGTTTGTTCCGAAATCCTTTACTTCGAGTCCTTTGGCTTTCAGATGTGCGATGACTTCTTGTTTGAGGCCGAATCCGGCATGGTCGCTGCAGATACCTATCATTGTCGGTGGGGTGATGATAAAAAATGTGGTTATGTGAATGATTATAAGGAGGCGAGAGCTGCTATTTCGGCTCTGGGGTCGGGAGCGCGGAACACGCTGCTTCCTGCCACAAGGATATCAGCTCCGGCGTCGACCAGACGTCGTCCGGTTTCGACGTTTACGCCGCCATCGATTTCGATTTTGGCGTGTGAGCCTGTGGCGTTGATCAGTTCGCGCAGGCGCCGTGTTTTGTCAATTGTGCTTTCAATGAATTTCTGGCCGCCGAATCCTGGGTTGACCGACATGAGCAGAACCATGTCAAGTTCGCCGATGATCTCCTCCAGCGTGAGTATAGGTGTGGCCGGATTGAGCGTTACCGCGGCTTTCATGCCTGCAGCCTTGATGGCCTGCACGGTGCGGTGGAGGTGGGTGCAGGCTTCGATGTGGACGTTCATGATAGAGGCACCGCTGTCGCGGACCTGGTTGATCCACCGGTCAGGCTCGACAATCATCAGATGCACGTCGAGCGGCTTGCGCGCGCGGCGTGCAATGGCTTCGATGACCGGGAATCCGAAAGATATGTTGGGGACAAAGCGTCCGTCCATCACGTCGATGTGGAACATTGCCGCCGCGCTGTCGTTGACCATGTCGACGTCGCGGTCGAGATTGCCGAAGTCGGCCGAAAGCAGAGATGGTGATATCTGTGTCATAGTTTGTAGTCGGGCGTCTGGGGTTTAAAGATGTTCCATACGATAAATATGATGAAAATGGCGCCGATCATCCATCCGACGGCGGTCAGATAGTCGTTGTAGTGTTCGATCTGCGCAAACAGTCTGTCTTTACTCACTGTCTGGCCGAGGAACCATCCGAGCCAGCAGAGAACGGCGTTCCATATGGCGGCGCCTGCGGTGGTGAAAATGCAGAACTTGGCGAAATTCATGCGGGACAGTCCGGCCGGAATGCTGATGAGCTGGCGGATCACCGGAATGAGGCGGCCGATGAATGTCGACACCGCGCCGTGTTTGTCGAAGTATTTTTCTGCGCGGTCCACTTTTTCGCGGTTGATCATGAGGATGGCGCCGAGGCGGCTTCCGGCAAACGCATAGATGATGGGGCGTCCGAGCCACATGGCCAGAAAGTAGTTGATTATTGAGCCGCACAGCGCTCCGAGGGTGGAGGCCACGCCGACTCCCCAGATGCTCATCGTGCCTTCTGTCGCGGCGATGTATGCGGCGGGAGGCACGACGATTTCGCTTGGAAACGGAATGAACGAGCTTTCGATGGTCATGAACAGAAACACATAGAAATAGCTCATATGCTCCCATACGATGGAGAAAAGGTAGGAAGCGCTGAAGAAGTCTCCGATAGACAGTTCGATCATATATGAATTGGTTAGAAATTGTGGTGCAAAATTACTAAATTCTATTTGATTATTCAGTGTGTGGCCGTAATTATAAGCGTCCGGCGTCGAAATAGGAATAGAATCCTGCGGGAGAGATGATGACGTGGTCGATGACGCGGATGTCGAGCAAGGCCGCGGCGTCGGTTATGCGGCGGGTGAGGGCGTCGTCTTCGGCCGATGGTTTCAGTTGTCCGGACGGGTGGTTGTGGACTATCGCGATGGATGATGCCTGTGAGTCGATGACTTTTTTGAATAGAAGCCGCAGGTCGACAACTGTGGCCGCCATTCCTCCCTGGCTGATCATCCAGCGGCTTTCGATGCGGTTGGCGCGATTTAGTGTCAGGATCCAGAATTCTTCGTGGGGAAGGCGTTCGAGTGCCGCGCGCATGTGGTTGTGGATAGCCTGGCTGCAGGTGATCTGGGGCCGGTCGGTTATTTTCTGGAGCTCGCATTGGCAACGTGCGCCGAACTCGATCGCGGCGGTCAGGGTGATGGCTTTGGTGGGGCCGATGCCGGGCACAAGTCTGGCCAGCTGTTGCGGAGTCATGCGGCATAGTGTGGCGAGGTCACCCTCGCAGAGTGACAGGATTTCGCGGCTCACCTGGATCACAGATTTTCCTTTAAGGCCTGTGCGCAGCAGTATGGCCAGAAGTTCGGCGTCGGATAGTGTCCTGATGCCTCGGCTGAGGGCTTTTTCGCGCGGCTTTTCGTCGTCGGCCAGATTGCGGATCAGGTCAGAGTCGTTCATTTTTTCCTTTTCTGATTTCGATTTCCTGTTGCATGTCGCGTCCGCGGCGGAGTAATACTTTTGTGAACCATGCTTGCAGGAATCCGGCTCCGTAGCCCCACAGCTGGATCAGTGAGGCCGGCACTGCCATCGCGGCGATGGATATCGAGCGGGTTGATGCTGTGGCGGCCATGAACAGGGCTGCCACATAGATGCCGAGAGGCAGGAGCCACCATGGGCTCGCTAATGCGCCGAGCAGAATCATGGCCACCGTGCCGAGCAGAAACAGGGCGGGAAATGTGTGGACGGCCTTCAGCGATCCGGGGTAAAGCAACTGGAGGGTGATGCGTGACATGCCGAACACATAGACCTGACGGCGGAATTTGCGCAGGTTCTGCCGGCGGCGGTGATAGACTGCGGCCTGGCGGAGCAGGCCCATGGAGAAGCCTTCGTGCCGGATGCGCATGGACATGTCGATGTCTTCGGAAAACATTTCGCGGAATCCGCCGACGCGCTCCCATACGGCGCGGCTGAAGCCCATATTGAATGTGCGCGGCGTGAATTTTTCGAGTTGTATCTTGCCGCCGCGTATGCCGCCTGTGGTGAGAAACGACGTCATGGCGAAGTTGATTGCCTTCTGCACCGGGGTGAATGATTCGTGGGCGGCGTCAGGTCCTCCGAAACAGTCGAGCGGCCTGGCGTCGAGTTCGCGTGCCACGATGGCCATGTAGTCAGGTGGGATTACGCAGTCGCTGTCGAAAAATAGGAAGTAGGATCCTCGCGCCTGCTCCATGCCGTGGTTGCGTGCCGGCGATCTGCCTTCGTTTTCTTTCCAGAAGTAGCGGACGAAGGGGTAGGGGGAGCAGGTTTTTCCGCATGGTTCGGTGGATCCGTCGTCGACGATTATGACTTCGAAGTCACGATAGGTCTGACTGCTCAGGCTTTCGAGCAGTTCGGCCACTTCGTCGATCCGGTTGTAGACCGGCACAATTATAGAGAAACGTGGGTTGTGGTTCATCAGCTCATGCGCGATTTATAATCCTGATAGGTGAAAGAGCGGAGTATGCGGCAGTCGCCTCCGGACTCGCAGAGCACGATGGCCGGGTGTGAGATGCCGTTGAACATGTTTGTCTTTACCGTGGTGTAGTGATTCATGTCCTCAAGGCGCAGCCGCTGTCCGATGCGGAGCGGGGCGTCGAAGCTCCAGTCGCCTGTGTAGTCGCCGCTCAGGCATGAGTTTCCGCCCAGGCGGTAGGTGGGTCTGGTGAGGTCTACTTCTGTGAGAGCTTCGGTTATGGCCGGTTTATAGGGCATTTCCAGAGTGTCGGGCATATGACATGCGAAGCTGGCGTCGATGATGGCTGTTTTTACGCCTTGGTTCTCAACGATGTCGACAATTGATGTTACCAGGTCGCCGGTGCGCCACGTGAACGCGCTTCCGGGCTCGAGGATGACCTGCAGATTGGGGTGGCGGAGACGGAAATCCCGGAGTATGCCGATGAGGTGTGAGGTGTCGTATCCTTCGCGTGTCATGAGGTGTCCGCCTCCCATGTTCACCCATTTCAGTCCCGGCAGATATTTGCCGAACTGCTCTTCAAAGGCGGCGAGCACGCGCTCCAGGTCGTGGCTTGTGGACTCGCAGAGGGCGTGGAAGTGGAATCCTTCAAGTCCTTCGGGCAGGGATTCCGGCATCATGTCGGAGGTTACACCGAAGCGTGATCCCGGCAGGGCCGGGTTGTAGATGTCAGTGTCGATGACTGAGCATTGCGGGTTTACTCTCAGTCCGGGCGACACCGCGCCATTGCGCTTTTCGACCAATGGTCTGAAGCGTTCCCACTGGCTGAGCGAGTTGAATGTTATGTGGGTTGAACCGTCGAGGTATTCTCCAATTGTTTCCGGAGTGTAGGCCGGGCAATAGGTGTGGACTTCGGCGTGCAGTTCGTCGTGGGCCAGTCGGAGTTCGTTGAGAGAACTTGCTGTGGCGTCGATGCTATATTCGCGGAAGATAGGGAATGTGCGCCATAGGGCATTGGCTTTGAATGCCATGATTATCTTGACGTCGGCTTCCCGGGCTACGGATGTGATCAGATCGAGGTTCTGTCTCAGTTTCTCTTCGTATACTATATAATAAGGAGTGGCGATGTCCGTCTCTTTCATTGTCTGACGATGGTGAATTTGGCGAATTTCAGTAACAGTGTTTTGGTTCCTGACGCGGTGAAGTTGACAGTGATGCGCACGTCGTCGGCCGAGGCTTCGATGGACGTGATGGTGCCGCGGCCGAATTTGAGGTGTTCGATCACGGTGCCGGTGTGCAGGTCGCCGTGGTTTTCGAGCCGGCGGCTTGTCGAGGCGTCGCGGTGGCCGGCAGAGCGGAATTTCGACGGGTCGGTCGGCTGCTGTGACTTTTGGGTGATGGCGGCCGGAGCACCCCATACTCCGGTGGCGCCTCCTGCGTTTTCGCGTATGGCGGCCTGCATGATGTAGTCTGATGATCCGCTGCCGTCGAGTCGGCGGATGTATTGCGGGTCGATGTCGTTGAGGAAGCGACTAGGCCGCGGCATGACGGTCTGGCCGTTGCGGAAGCGTGATCTGGCGTGTGAGAGCATGCAGAAGCGCTTTGCGCGGGTGATGGCCACATAGAGCAGGCGGCGTTCCTCTTCGATTTCGCGGAGCGATCCGCAGGCCATGCCTGATGGAAACAGTTCTTCTTCCACTCCGACCACAAATACGTTGTTGAATTCCAGGCCTTTCGCGGCATGTGCGGTCATTAGGGTGACTCGTTCGGCGGCCTGCATATCATTATCTTTAAGATCCTGGTCGGTGGCGAGCGACGCAACTCCCATGAATGCTCCGAGTGAGGTGTCGGGGTTGCCTTCTTCGATGCGTTCTTCGGTGAATTCCCGCACGGCGTTGATCAGCTCTTCGAGGTTTTCGCGTTTGGCCACGTTTTCGGGAGTATGGTCGCTGAGGTACATGGACTTCAGGCCGGAGCGTGTGATGATCTGTTCGGCTGCGGCGAATGCGTCGTCGCCTTGCAGATTTAGCTCGACCATGCCTTCGATCATCCGTTGGAACTCGGCGAGCTTTCGTGCCGGCCCGGCCGTGACGCCGGTTGGGTATGCGTCGAGCTGGGTGAGGACGGTCCAGATGCTGACGTCGGCTTCGATGGCCGCGCGGCTAAGTCGGTTCAGGGTGGTGTCGCCGATGCCTCGGGTCGGGGTGTTGATGACGCGCCGCAGGGCTTCGTCGTCGTCGGGGTTGAGGCTCAGGCGGAAGTATGCCAGGGCGTCTTTCACTTCCTGGCGCTGATAGAACGACAGTCCGCCATAGATGCGGTAGGGGATGTTGCGTTTTCTCAATGACTCTTCGAGCACGCGGCTCTGGGCGTTGGTGCGGTAGAGTATGGCATAGTCTTCAAATGAGTCGTGTTGCGAGGCCCGCAGCGAGGTGATCCGGTTGGCCACGATGTAGCCTTCTTCGAAGTCGCTGAAGCTCTGCACCACTTCGATGGCCTGTCCGACTTCGTTTTCAGAGAATACTGTTTTTCTGATCTGGCGGGTGTTTTTGGCGATGAGAGAGTTGGCCGCATTTGTCAGGGTCTTTGTCGAACGGTAGTTGCGTTCGAGTTTGAACGTTTTCAGTCCGGGATATGCTTCCTGCAGCCGGAGGATGTTGTCGATGTTGGCTCCCCGGAATGAGTAGATGCTCTGCGCGTCATCGCCCACGACGGTCAGGCGTCGAGTTTCGCGCGTGAGCATGCTGACGATCAGGTGTTGCGCGAAGTTCGTGTCCTGATACTCGTCGACGAGCACGTATCGGAAAAATTCTTGATAATGGTGGAGAATGTCGGGGTTGTCGCGCAGCAGCACGTTGGTGAAGTAGAGCAGATCGTCGAAGTCCATGGCGTTGGCTTTGAAGCATCGGTTGACATAGGCCGCATAGATGGCATATGTCATCGGGCGTCGTGCCCGCTTGTCGGCTTCGATGATCTCTTTGGAGTTTTTGTATTGCTGGACCGATATGAGGGCGTTTTTTGCGGAGGAGATGGCCGAGAGCATTGTCGACACTTTATAGATTTTGTCGTCAAGATCCATCTCTTTGATGATCAGCTTGACCAGCGCTTTCGAGTCGGCCGAGTCATAGATCGTGAATCCGGGTTTGAAGCCGATTCTGTCGGTGTGTGCCCTGAGTATGCGTGCGAATATTGAATGGAATGTTCCCATCCAGAGTTTGGCGGCGGTGTTGTTGCCGACCATGTTCTGGATGCGATCGCGCATCTCTCGGGCGGCTTTGTTGGTGAATGTGAGCGCCAGAATGCGCCATGGTTCGTATCCGCTGGTCAGCAGATGCACGATTTTGTATGTCAGCACACGGGTCTTTCCGGAGCCGGCGCCGGCAATGACCAGCTGTGGTCCGGAGCAGTATTCCACCGCTTGTCGTTGCGATGGGTTCAGCTGGTCCAGATAGTTGTCGGTATGCATTTATGAGTCGAGTTCGAGGTGGGTCAACCTGTGTTCGAGGTCGGTCGATGATATGTGGGTGGTGAGCACTCCGCGGTGGGCGATTGAGATTCCTCCGGTTTCTTCGCTCACCACTATCGCCACAGCGTCTGTGGCCTGGGCTATGCCGAGCGCCGATCTGTGGCGCAGTCCCAGCGATCGCGGGATGTTGCTGTCGTGGCTCACCGGGAGAATGCATCCGGCTGCTTTGATGCGGTTGTCGGCAATGATCATGGCTCCGTCGTGGAGCGGCGAGTTTTTGAAAAATATGTTTTCGATGAGGCGGGTGTTGATGTTGGCGTCGATCATGTCGCCGGTCTTTTCATAGCTGTCGAGGTTCATGACCTGTTCGATCACGATCAGTGCGCCGGTGCGTGATCGCGCCATGTTCATGCAGGCATAGACTATCGGCATTACTCGCCGCATGGAGTCTGACGCCTGTTGCGAGGCGTCGCGCCGGCGGTGGAGGAATTTGTGGACCAGATGCCATCGGCGGTGTGAGCCGACTTCTTCGAGAAATCGCTTGATCTGTTCCTGGAATATGATCACGAGCACAAGCAGGCCGATCGACATGAATTTGTCGAGTATCGTGCCTGTGAGTCTCATGCCGAGGATCTCGGATGTGACGAGCCACACGGCAATGAATGACAGCACGCCGAGAAAAATGTTTTTGGTGCCGGACTGTTTCATGAGCTTGTAAAGCCAGAAGAGCAGTGCGGCTACCAGCAGCACGTCGAGGGCGTCTTTAATTCCGAATTGAATCATCAGCGGCAGAAGGTTGGGGGGTATCGTGGTTTGGTTTTTCGCCTGTGTCAGCAGTTTGCGCCCGCCGCATCGGTATTGCCGTGAGGAAGCTGCGGCCGTTTTGTCTGCGGATCGGGGTCAGGCGATGATCTGTAGTGCAGGCCTTTTCATTTTTCTGCAAAGTTACAACAATTCGTCAATCCTGCAAAATATATTCGCGCGCGAGATGGGTTGGCAAAGCCCGAAACGGTATTTTTGTTGCATGGATTGTGTGGCTGATTTATTAACTTTGCATATGCTTATGGCTATAATGAAGAGATATATGCTTGCTGTGGCGGCTGGATTGTCGCTGTTTGCGGCTGTTGCCGCGGAGCCTCCGGTGATGGGGTGGAGTTCCTGGAATACGTATCGTGTCGATATTTCTGACTCGATAATCTGCAGCCAGGCCGACGCGATGGTGGCGAAAGGGCTGGTTGCCGCCGGTTACAGGTATGTGAATATTGATGACGGGTTTTTTGGCGGTCGTGGCGCTGACGGAGTGCTGAAGGTGCATCCTGAGCGATTTCCGTCGGGCCTGAGGCCGGTGGTGGATCATATTCATTCGCTTGGGCTTAAGGCCGGGATATATTCTGATGCCGGGCGTAACACCTGTGGTAATTTCTGGGACTCCGACTCGCTTGGCGTCGGAGTCGGATTGTATGGTCACGATGAGGATGACGCGCGTTTTTATTTTGTAGACAACGGTTTTGATTTCATAAAAGTGGACTTCTGTGGCGGCGACGCGGCGCAGAATGCCGACGGTCTCGCTCTTGACGAGCATGAACGCTATGCGGCGATACGCCGCGCGATCGATTCTACAGGCCGCGATGACGTAAGGATCAACGTCTGCCGTTGGGCCTTTCCCGGCGCATGGGTGCGTTCTGTCGGCTCGTCGTGGCGCATATCCGCCGATATCACTCCGCGTTGGGAGTCGATAAAACGTATCATAGCTGCCAATAGCTATCTGTCGGCCTATGTCGGTGACGGACATTATAATGATATGGATATGCTTGAGATCGGGCGTGGGTTGAGCGAGGCCGAAGAGAGGACTCATTTCGGGATGTGGTGTGTGATGAGTTCTCCGCTGCTGATCGGGTGTGATCTCACTTCGATTCCCGACCGTTCGTTGGAGCTTTTGGCGAATCCAGAGCTGATCGCTGTCAATCAGGACGTTCTCGGGCTGCAGGCGCAGCTTGTGCGTAAATCGGATTCCGGAGTGGCGCTGTATGTCAGGGATCTTGGCGAACTTCACGGCCCGGTGCGTGTGGCGGCGATGTGCAATCTTGGTGACAGCGCGGCGGTGCTGTCTGTTGATATGGCCGAACTTGGCCTGCATGGCAGGGTGGAGGTGCGCGATCTGATGGCGCGGCGTGATCTGCCGGCGGTTGCTGACGGGGCTATTGAGGTGAAGGTCGGTCCTCACGACACCGTTGTGTTGAAGCTTATGGCTGAGCGGCGTCTTGAACCGACGGTCTATGAGGCGGAGACCGCTTGGCTGGAACGCTATCAGCAGCTCGGGCTCAGTCCGGCGTCTGGGCATGCCGTTTTTGTAGACGATCCTGAGTGTTCCGGCGGGGCCAAGGTGGCGTGGCTTGGTAATCATGATGATAATTGGATGGAATGGCGCGATGTGTGGACCCTGTCAGGCGGCGAATATGACGTTGAGGTCCGTTTTGCCGGAGGACAAACGGGTGAGGTGGCTCTCTCGGTCAATGGTGAGCGGCCGCAGTCTGTCGCAGAGACGGTGCGCGTGACTCTGCGGCCCGGCTCCAACCGCATCCGTCTGTCGGCGTCCGGCCCTTCCGCTTCGGAGGTGGACTGCATGGCGGTGGCCCCGGTTTACTGAATGTGGATCATTATACCTATTGTATTGGTGATCTTAATAATTGAATCTCAAAATTTTTTATTATCTTTGCACTCGGAATGATTTAAACCGTTTATAGATTATAAAGACGTTATGTCTACTGCAGAAAATAGATTTGAAACCTTAACTAAACAATTATGACAAATAGATTATTGTTGCTGCTTGTCTTTCTCTTTACCATATTGGGATTGGAAGCGCAAAACAAAGGACAGATCAGAATATGCTGGCCCGACGGCCAATATTCCATTATGTCATTCGATGCCACCTGCCGTATGCTGTATGGAGAAACAGCAGTCAACATCATCACCGATTACGAGAATGTGGAGTTCAGTTACGATGAGATACTAAAGATAGATATCGTCACCCAGAAATCGAGCGGAATATCGGATATTGACATTACCGACTCCAAGATACATCTGTCGCAAGGCATCGTGACTATATCGGAACTGACTTCAGGCACACAATGCACGATTTACAATCTGCAAGGTGTTAAATTAAGTTGCATGACGGCCCAAGAAGACGGTTCGACGATGACCATCAATCTGAATCAATTCGACGACAATACACTGATATTGTTGGTAGGTAACCACTCATATAAGTTAAAGAAATGAACATGATACGTAGCATATTGAGCGCTCTGTTGCTGATGGCGATTGCCATGGAGATATCAGCCGAGAAGAGACTGTATGTTCATGCATTAGGTAATGTATATAACTATCCAGTGGCCGGGACCGAAGTCAAGACAGTTGACTTCAACGGAGTGCCGTACATATCCATCAGCTCGTCGACATCGAGTTTCTCCGAGGTCCTGATGGATGCGGCATATGTTCAGAGCGTCAATGTGGGTGAATCTGGTTCGGTAGCAGATGATCGAGCGGCGCTTATGGCTCTGTATCGTAATATGACCATCAACGATCCGTTCGCATTTGAGGGCTGGGGAACGGACAAACCTCTGTCTGAATGGGGTAGAGTGGTCACGGATCCAGAAACAGGACGTGTCAAGACTTTATGGCTCAATGCCGTCTGTCTGGTGCATGAACTGCCTGAAGAAATGTCTAACCTTACCGAACTGACGAGTCTGTATATTTACACTGACCATCCGGAAGAGGCCGGAATTTTGGCGCGTTTGCAATCTTTGCAGGTATTGAGTTTCTACACACCCGAAGAAAATAAAACGCTTGACAGAATTCCGGATTGGCTGTGCAATTTGGGTGACCTTACTTTTCTTCAAATAGAGGTAAATCCGCAGCAATGGTATGATTTTGAAATAGAACGGTTGCGTTGTCTTCACTATTTGAGAATTCAGGGATGTGCGCAACAGGATTCTCCTCTTGGGTTTCCGGACTTCATAAAGAAAGCGAAGTTGAGTGAACTTATGCTAAATGGGCTCAACTTAGGATGCGAGATACCGGATTGGTTATACGGTATGAGTCAACTCACAAGTATTGAATTGGATGAATGCAACCTGACTGGTCCTATATCCAAGTCCATCTCAATTCTGGAAAATCTGGAATATATAAGTATGTCCCGAAACCAATTGAATGGAATGCTGCCATCGGAAATATGCGACCTTAAGAAGTTGCAGGGTTTGTCTTTACGAGATAATCAGTTTGAAGGATATGTGCCCATAGGGTTCGGAGGGTTGACAAAACTGACTTCGCTTGAATTGGCGCGCAACAATCTGGACGGAGTGTTGCCTTCGGATTTTGTGCAGAATCCCAACTATAGGTATTGGAATGTAGATCAACAGATATTGCCTCAGAACGCGGGGTATCATCTGACTTTGCCTGGCGAAGCGTATATATCGAAAGATTACTCGTCGGATGGGAAGGTAACTGTGCTTCAGACCTCGAAATACGGCAAAGGTTATGATGTGATACTTATGGGTGATGGTTATACTGACCGTGATGTTAAGGATGGATTATATGACAGGCATATGCGTGAGGCCTTCGAAAACATCTTCCTGCTCGAGCCGATGAAAAGCTATAGGGATTATGTCAATGTAAGCTACGTGACCGTGGTGAGTCCTTCCAACTCGTTTGTGGACAATAATACTGCTTTTAAGGCTGTGTTCTTCAACGGTTACGAGAATCAGTTCACTACTTGCGATATGGCCAAAGTAAATCAATACGCCGACAAAGCCGACAGGCGCAACCTGGATTATTACACCATAGGCGTAGTGCTGAATACTAACATCACGTCAGGGACCTGCCACCCACATGGTATAGGCAAGGCTACAGCTATCATGGGGCACGCAGTGCCAGGTGACAAATACTTCTCCAAGTCGTTCGCAGCTTCAGTGAATCATGAGCTTGTGGGTCATGCCATCGGGCAACTCAAGGACGAATATTATTACACCTCTAGATTTGATTCCGCTGAAGCTCAGGAGGCTCATGATTACGGGGTATTAAACAATGTAAACGCTAACGTGGATTTCTTCAGTGATCCGACTAAAATAAGATGGAATCATATGCTTAACGATCCGCAGTTTAGCTCGTATACTGGCATTTATGAAGGTGGTATGCTTTACAAGTATGGAGTATGGCGCCCCGAGGATCAATCTATTATGAATACCCTCATACCATATTTCAACGCACCATCACGCGAAGGGATAGTCAGAATTTTAAAAGCGGCCTGCGGATTGGAATATGACTATCAGGAATTCAAGGAATTGGATAAATATGAGCCAACTCCGTTTCCGAATGCCGGATGGGATCCGCAATATTGATCTTTCGATATTAGGGTTTTCCTGTTTATTGACTTATCGCTTCGCTTTAATCGCCGGAGTTAATGCGCAAAAAGTTTGCGTGTTACGAAAAAAAAACGTAACTTTGCAGTGCTTTTTGGAGCATATTGTGTCCGGCGCCTCGCTTAATCCATTGGAGGTTAGAGCGGTGTGATTGTGCATGGTGTGCGTCAAAACGTGCTGAAAACGCTTAGACAAGAGAAATAAAATAACCAACTAAAACCAACAAACCTAAGACAAACTAAGATGCCTACTATTCAGCAATTAGTACGTAAAGGCCGCGTGGCTCTGACCGACAAGAGCAAGTCGCCCGCTCTGGACAGCTGCCCTCAGCGTCGCGGCGTGTGTGTGCGCGTCTACACCACCACCCCTAAGAAACCTAACTCGGCAATGCGTAAGGTGGCCCGTGTGCGCCTGACCAACGGTAAGGAGGTCAACAGCTACATCCCCGGAGAAGGCCACAACCTGCAGGAGCACTCGATCGTGCTTGTTCGTGGCGGCCGTGTCAAGGACCTTCCCGGTGTGCGCTATCACATCGTTCGCGGTACTCTCGACACTCAGGGCGTCAAGGATCGCACTCAGCGTCGCTCCAAATATGGAGCAAAGCGTCCCAAACCGGGTGCGGCACCTGCGGCCAAGGGCAAGAAATAAGCCTCAAACGTACTGACAAACAAATCGAACAAACAAGAATTAACAACAACTGTCGTTCGTTTCGTTTGGCCTGCTAATAAAGCGAATATTTGATATCGTGGTTGAGTAAACAATGCCGGAGGGCATTGTTGAAGATTGACAAAACAGCAGCCCACCCCCGAAAACTGAAGACACAACTCCGAACAATAAAATGAGAAAGGCTAAGCCTAAGAAACGGGTAGTTCTGCCCGATCCCGTGTTCAACGACACAAAAGTGACCAAGTTCGTGAACCATCTGATGTATGATGGCAAAAAGAACACGGCTTTCACCATTTTCTACTCCGCACTGGAGACCGTGAAGAGCAAACTCCCCAATGAAGAGAAAAGCTCTCTTGAAATCTGGAAACAAGCTCTGGAGAATGTTACTCCCCTGGTGGAGGTTAAGTCCCGCCGTGTCGGTGGCGCTACCTTCCAGGTGCCGACCGAGATTCGCGCTGACCGCAAGGAGTCGATCTCGATGAAAAACCTGATCATCTATGCCCGCAAGCGTGGCGGCAAGACTATGGCCGACAAACTCGCTGCCGAGATCGTTGACGCCTTCAATGAACAGGGCGGCGCCTTCAAGCGCAAAGAAGATATGCACAAGATGGCTGAAGCCAACCGCGCTTTCGCTCATTTCCGTTTCTAATCAAGTAGCAATAGGACGAAAATGGCAAACGAACATCTTGCGCTTACACGCAACATTGGCATCATGGCCCATATCGATGCCGGAAAAACCACAACTTCCGAACGTATCCTGTTTTATACCGGCCTGACTCACAAGATCGGCGAGGTGCACGATGGTGCAGCTACCATGGACTGGATGGAGCAGGAACAGGAACGCGGTATCACCATCACATCGGCTGCTACCACCACGTTCTGGAATTATAGCGGTAAAAAATATAAAATCAATCTGATCGACACTCCCGGACACGTCGACTTTACTGTCGAAGTGGAACGTTCGCTTCGTGTGCTTGACGGTGCCGTGGCTACCTTCTGCGCCGTCGGTGGTGTTGAACCCCAGTCTGAAACCGTGTGGCGTCAGGCTGACAAATATAACGTGCCACGTATCGGTTACGTCAACAAGATGGACCGCTCTGGTGCCAATTTCTTTGAAGTTGTGCGTCAGCTGCGCGAAGTGCTTGGAGCCAATCCCTGTCCTATTCAGGTGCCCATCGGCGCTGAAGAGACCTTCAAGGGTGTGGTTGACCTGATCACTATGAAGGCTCTGTTCTGGCATGACGAGACCATGGGCGCTGAATATTCTGTCGAGGAGATTCCCGCCAACCTGCAGGCCGAGGCCGAAGAATGGCGCGACAAAATGCTCGAAAAGATCGCCGAATTCGACGACGCTCTTATGGAGAAATATTTCGACGATCCCTCCACTATTACTGAAGACGAAATCCGTCGCGCTCTGCGCAAAGCCACCCTTTCGATGGAGGTTGTGCCTATGATCTGCGGCTCTTCGTTTAAAAACAAAGGCGTTCAGTGTCTGCTTGATGCAGTCTGCTCGTATCTGCCGAGCCCGACAGACTCCGGTGCGGTTGTCGGCCATGCGGTTGACAATCCCGAGGAAGAGATCTCTCGCGAACCGTCGCCTGCAGCTCCGATGTGTGCTCTGGCGTTCAAGATTGCTACCGACCCCTATGTTGGTCGTCTGACTTTCTTCCGCGTGTATTCCGGTGACGTCGTTGCCGGCAGCTATATCTTCAACAGCCGTTCCGGCAAGAAAGAACGCGTTAGCCGTCTGTTCCAGATGCACTCCAACAAGCAGAATCCGATGGAAAAGATCGGCTGCGGCGATATCGGTGCCGGAGTAGGCTTCAAGGATATCCGTACTGGCGACACTCTCTGCGCTGAAGACGCTCCCATTGTGCTCGAGGCTATGGAATTCCCCGAACCCGTTATCGGCATAGCTGTTGAGCCGAAGACACAGAAAGACCTCGACAAACTGGGCGTTGGCCTGCAGAAGCTGGCGGAAGAAGACCCGACTTTCCGTGTTGAGACCAATGAAGAGACCGGTCAGACCGTTATCTCCGGCATGGGTGAGCTTCACCTCGATATCATCATTGACCGTCTGCGTCGTGAATTCAAGGTTGAGTGCAACCAGGGCCGTCCGCAGGTTACTTATAAAGAGGCCATCACCCAGCCCGTGGAACTTCGCGAAGTGTTCAAGAAGCAGACCGGTGGCCGCGGTAAATTCGCCGACATCATCGTGCGCGTTGAACCGGCTGATGACGATTTTGAAGGAACACTGCAGTTCGTTGACGAAGTCAAAGGCGGCAACATTCCCAAAGAATTCATTCCTTCGATTCAGAAGGGCTTCCAGACCGCAATGAAAAACGGCGTGCTTGCCGGCTATCCTCTCGACCGTCTGAAAGTGACTGTGATCGACGGTTCGTTCCATCCGGTCGACTCTGACCAGCTGTCGTTTGAGCTTTGCGCCATCCAGGCCTTCAAGAAAGCCTCTGAAAAGGCCGGCCCCGTGCTTCTCGAACCTATCTTCAAAGTTGAGGTAGTGACTCCGGAAGAGAGCATGGGTGACGTGATCGGTGACCTCAACAAGCGTCGTGGTCAGGTTGAGGGCATGGAGACCAGCCGCAGCGGCGCCCGCATCGTGAAAGCCAAAGCTCCGCTGGCCGAAATGTTCGGCTATGTGACAGCTCTGCGCACCATCACATCGGGTCGTGCCACCTCGACCATGACTTTCAGCCATTACGCCGAAGTCAGCAACTCAATCGCCAAAACCGTGCTCACCGAATGCCAGGGCCGTGTGGATCTTCTTAAGTAATAAATAAACACAGTATACATAAAATGAGCCAGAAAATCAGAATCAAACTGAAATCTTACGACCACAATCTCGTCGACAAAAGCGCCGAGAAGATCGTAAAGACAGTGAAGTCCACCGGCGCAATCATCAGCGGCCCTGTGCCCCTGCCTACCCACAAGCGCATCTTCACGGTGAACCGCTCCACGTTTGTCAACAAAAAGAGCCGCGAACAGTTCCAGCTCTCTTCGTTCAAGCGTCTGATTGATATCTACAACGCAACCAACAAGACCGTCGATGCGCTGATGAAGCTTGAGCTTCCCAGCGGCGTTGACGTGGAAATCAAAGTGTGATGCCCGACAAGGGCATCACACCCTTGCTCTCTCCTTGAAACAACAACCACCCCAACCCCCAAAAGCAAACCAAGCAATTCACAAATCCCATAAAACTACAAAGAAATGCCAGGATTAATTGGAAAAAAAATCGGAATGACATCCGTTTTCAGTGCCGACGGCAAGAATGTGCCGTGCACTGTTATCGAAGTAGGCCCTTGTGTAGTTACCCAGGTCAAGACAGTGGAAACCGATGGCTATGACGCCCTGCAGCTCGGCTTTGAAGAGCGTAAGGAGAAGCATACCACCTGCCCGATGGCAGGCCACTTCAAAAAGGCTGGTGTGACCCCCAAGCGCCACTTGGCTGAGTTCAAAGGTTTCGAGGGCGAACACAAGCCCGGAGAAACATTCACTGTAGAGCTCTTCGAGGAAGGTTCGTTTGTTGACGTTGTCGGCACCTCCAAAGGTAAAGGCTATCAAGGCGTGGTAAAGCGCCACGGATTCGGTGGTGTCGGTCAGAGCACCCACGGTCAGCACAACCGCCTGCGTGCTCCCGGTTCAATCGGCGCCTGCTCATATCCCGCCAAAGTGTTCAAAGGCATGCGTATGGCCGGTCAGATGGGCAACGAACGCGTGACTGTTCAGAATCTTCAGGTGCTGAAGGTTATTCCCGAACACAATGTGCTCATGATCAAGGGATCTGTCCCTGGAAGCAAAGGTTCAATCGTAATTATCGAAAAGTAAGCAATGGAACTCGCAGTATATAACATCAAGGGTGAAGACACCGGTCGCAAGGTAACACTCAACGACGAAGTCTTCGGCATTGACGTCAACGAACATGCAGTGTGGCTCGATGTAAAGCAATTTCTTGCCAATCAGCGTCAAGGCACACACAAATCAAAAGAACGCAGCGAGGTCTCCGGCTCAACCCGCAAGCTCCACAAGCAGAAGGGCGGCGGCGGTTCGCGTATCGGCGACATCAACTCGCCGGTTCTCGTCGGCGGCGGCCGTGTTTTCGGTCCCCGTCCCCGTGACTATCGCTTCAAACTCAATAAGAAGGTGAAG
>CAMWTI010000012.1 GCA_947177135.1 uncultured Porphyromonadaceae bacterium
CCGACTCTGTCCCCGCAGACAAACTCCGCGGTTGGATATATTCTATCCATACCGGTTCACTCGGAGGAATAATCACCCGGCTTCTTTGGCTTCTTGGAGCGCTATTGGGCGCAAGTCTTCCCTTAACCGGATACTATATCTGGATAAAGCACCTGATACATCCGAATAAGAGAGCACAGGTTAAGAATAATTATTAATTCTGCATTTTGAAAGCCACCGGATTAAAATAATCGAGTAATAAGAGCTTGTTGATTCTGTCAACAGGCTTTTATTACGTAATATAAAATTTGAATGCAATGAAAAATCTCCAAGGAAAGAAGTATCTTGTATATCTTTATATGCTTCTTGGTGCGTTGGCGGCATTTCCGCCGCTGGTAACAGATATGTATCTGCCCGTGTTGCCTATTATGACAATAGAATTCCACACTACTCCGTCTGCGATCCAGATGAGTCTTGCGGCATGTATATTGGGACTCGCTGTCGGACAGCTGGTTTTTGGTCCGCTCAGCGACAAATGGGGACGTAAGCCACTGCTTAAAAGTGCCCTTATATTATTCATTCTGGCAACTGTGGCAATCGTATTTTCCCCGACAATCGATGTGCTCAACATCTGCCGCTTTTTTCAAGGTCTTGGCGGAGCGGGAGGTGTAGTTCTTTCTCGTTCTGTCGCAACCGACTGCTATCGCGGGCGAGAACTTGCCAAAACATTGGCAGTAATCGGTGCAATAAACGGCATTGCACCAGTAACAGCTCCGGTCATCGGCGGATTATTCTCAGAGGCAATAGGCTGGAAAGGAATCTTCTGCATACTTCTCGCAATAGGAGTGCTGCTGTACATAGTTTCTATTCCATTCCGGGAATCCCACCAGACTGAAAAACGATATATCGGCTCCATGGCAAGTCTTTTCACTCAGGCAGGCCAACTGCTCGTCAATGCCGCATATATCCGTTATGTACTGATTTTCGGAATGGCCAACGCTGTTCTGTTCGGTTACATATCGTCTGCGTCATTCATTCTCCAGAACGACTTCGGTCTATCGGAACTCATGTTCGGAATACTGTTCGGAATCAACTCGATTGCAATAGGCAGCGGCTCGATGCTGTCGCTTAAACTAAAACAGATCCCGAATGCCTCGCATATCGGGTGCGCAGGGATGCTTGGCTGTTCAATCTTGCAACTATGCAACTATAATTGGGGGTTCGGCTTCTGGGGTTATGAGATTCTGGTATTTCTGATGCTGTTTTCTGTAGGCATGGTATTCACCTCATCAACAACGCTCGCAATGACCGAAGGAAAAGCGATGATCGGATGGGCATCGGCTATTGTCGGCGCAACTGGGTTCTTATTCGGCGGCATTGTCACCCCCCTGGTCGGACTGGGAACCATACAGATTTCAACATATATGGTAATGACTGTATGTTCGCTCATCGCCATGTCGCTGTCATACCTGGTTTATAAGAGACATCCTGCAACTGCCTGATAGTTCATAATTACCAAAGCATCCGCAGCTAAAGGCTATTCTTTTCTGCGGATGCTTTCCATTTAGAGTCGGTTCGACTGAAGTCTGCCAGCTCTGGTCGCACTTAAGATACCTGCCACCAGCGATGTCCCCAAAGCGGCATATAAACAAACATTGACCGATACGCTCTGCGGCACGATCGCAAAAATCAAGGTGACTGCAGTAGCTCCTATGGTTTGCCCGACAAGACGTGCCGTACTCTGCATTCCACCGGCGCCTCCGGTGCGTTGTAATGGTGTGGCGATAACCATGACAATATTGTTCGGAGTTTGAAACATGCCGAACCCGACTCCGCACAAAGCCATTCTCCATACAATATCGAATTCAGACGCCCCGGTAGCTGGAAGACAAAGCATCAGTATTATTCCTATAGCATACACGCCCATGCCCATAGCCGCAGTAATGCTGGGGTTGTGTCTTTCGACAAATCTTGCCGCAACAGGTGCTACAACCATAGTGGCCAGAGGCCATGGAGTCATAAGCAATCCAGTATAAATTTCACTGAATCCCATATTGTTGAAGAACAGAAACGGAAGCGAAATCATTGCGAGGTTCTGGGCAATGAACGAGCATACAGATGTGGCTATACTCTGGGAATACAGCTTTATTCTGAATAAATCAACCGGAAGCATGGGGGCCTCCTTGTCAAACTGACGCCGCACATAGAATATTCCCACTATCACACCGATGCATATCAGACATGTATTGATGGCTAAATCACCTTTTCTGGCAAAACTGCCCAAAGCATAAAAAATAAGCCCGAAAACAATGACATTTTCAATGGCGCTTATCCAGTCAAATTTCGGTTTATGCACCTTCGATGGATTACGCGGCAATAATTTTTTTCCGATAAAGAATGCCGCTATGCCGAACGGTACATTTATAAGAAACAGCCAATGCCATGATGCCACGGAAAGAATACATCCGGCAATGGTGGGACCTGCCGCAGTTGCAATAGCGATAACCATTGCATTAAGCGCCAGTCCTCTGCCAAGGATGTGACGTGGATATATGAGGCGTGTAAGAGCGATGTTGACACTCATGACACATGCTGCGCCCACGCCCTGAAGCGCACGCGATATAAGTATCATTGTAAAACCGCCCGACGCGGCACATAACGCAGATGCCATTGTAAACACGGCAACTCCAATAAGGAAGTTGCGCCGATAGCTGAACAGATCTCCTGCCGAAGAAAGCGGCAACAGGAGCATTGTTATCGCAAGCTGATAAATAGTGACAATCCACACGGCATAAGAATCCGACACCCCGAATTTTTCAGCCATAACAGGCAATGCCACGTTTACCAACGTCACATCAAGCACAGTCATCACCAATACTAAAAGTATGGCGATGACTGCGGCATATTTCCTCAGAGATAGTTTTTCGTCCATCATTACATTGTGATACTGTCAATCCATCCGAAAAGGTCGTCAAGATTGTAATCTCCGCTATGAGGTCTGTTCCATGGGAGGAAGAAATTGACATCATAACCAGAGTTTTTCAGTTTTGTAGCAAGGTTTACGGGCACAAGAAATGATGTGTCGCGGTCTTTTGCTCCATGACGTATAAACCAGTGTGGAGCGACTGAAGGTGCTTTTTCTGAAATAAAATTCATCGGGTTCATTATAAACACGCGGTGAACCATCTCTTTGTCAAGTGTAGCACTGTTGTCGTGAAGTCGGTGACGCAGGCTGAAATCGGTGAAATTTGCCGGTTCGCCATTTGAATTACCGAATACATTGTTCTCTGGAGTCGGGGTGTCAATCAGCACACCGTACTGGTCAAATGCCGGAGGCGTTTTAAGTGGTGTCACACTTGCCACATAACTCAGATATTTCTCAAGATCTATATCGGTGACATAATCCGTATTATTGTTGAAGCGAGGTCGCATCCCGGCCGGACCGAAAGATGGTGCACCTCTGCCGTCGCCATTTCCGCGTTGTGCCGGACGACCTCCGAAATTCGGTTTTTCTGCATATCTTACTATTCCTATTGTATCCGGAATCTCACATCCCTCTTCAAGAGCCTTGTGCGCCGATGCAATAAGAAAAGTTTTTAGATAATCCTTATAATTGTCGGCTGTTATTGCATTTCCTGCATCATCTTTAAGATTTAGCGAGTTGATGTAACCGGGACATTCCGCAGCCAGTTCATTGGAAATGGTTATTTGGTCAGCATTGAGATGACGGACATCTGTGTTGGTACAGCCGTACAACCACTCATATTCCATATCGGCATGCTTCAGGTCTGTTATCGGACAATAACAGACTGAAGCGAATACCTTGTCAGATGTTTGGGCTGCACCCATTTTACGCAGATACTCGTCATATTCCGGGCGGTCGCCTGTAGCACCCACCAATGCCGACATAGCTCCGCCGGCACTTGTACCATCAATAATAATACGTTCGGCACTTCCCGGAATCACATCGTCATTATAACGCAGATAACGGATTGCGGCTTTAAGGTCGAGTAGCCCATTCGGAGCTATGCCTGTATATATCGTCTTGTCATCTCGTGTTATTGTAGAGTTCGCGCCTCTTGAACCGGGTATGCACACCACATAGCCCTCTTTCAGCGCCCTGCCGGTTGCGTCTGATGCGGATGGGGATTTTGCCGTGGTTGCCATATAACCGCCTATATATGTACGCAGAAATATAGGAGTGGCATCACCTCTGTTAAGAGTTTCGGGAACATATATATTTAGTGTCTGATAAACCGAATCTTCAATATTTGCGACATAGAAGATATTTTCATAGGCGGTGTATCTGACATTCTCGCCTGAAGGCATAATCAGACAAGCCTGCTTTGCTCCGGTTGGATTAAATACAAGTTTGTCGTTTTTCTTTGCTTGTGCTGATGATGTCGCACACCCCAGAATAGAAGCTGACAGGAGTGTGGAAATAAAAAATTTTGTAAGAATCATATATAGAAAATAAAGCAGAGGGAGACCTTATCCGCTGTTTCTCAATTAATATCAACAATCCTTTTACCTTACCTTATTTACTCTGTTTGAAAAGCCACTCTCTAACGGGGGTGAGACGATATGCGTAATCAAATGAATACATGTGTTCGCTCCCTTTGCCGTCGGCAGGAAGGACTGATTTTGATGTAAGATTGATGATCGTTATCGGCGCACCCTTTGCGAGTATCTCACTTGCAAGAGAATCTTGTTCGGCCTGAGGTAACTTAGCGCTGAAATCAGTATATTCATATTTTATTCCGGCATTCTGAGCAGCTTGCTCGAGTGCATCGAAGGTTCCGGCTTTGCCTGCTGTAATATATACAAATTTATGTTTTACGAGTTCAGGAAATGTCGCACTGTCCCAATGACAATCTACAAAGATTGAAGCTGCAAACAAATCAGAATAGGCATAGTTGTAATACATAGAAATCATGCCACCCATAGATTGTCCTGTAGTATAGAGCCTGTTTTTATCGACTTGATGTTGTGATGCGACTTTTTGAACAAGTCTAGCGACCATGTCAACTTCGTCAGTATGCTCGTAGGCGTCATTTACAGCTACCCCTGAGTACTGCGGGACAAGAACGTAGCACGGATGTTCAGCCTGCCATTCCTGAGTAGCCCATACCAATGCACCATATCCCTGAGTGAGCGGACGTGTTGCATCCTCTCCCGGTGTGCTTGCATCCGCCATAAACAACACCAGTGGATAAGTCCTTCCCTCTTCAATTTTCTGGGGCGAATATAGACTATACATCATTGACTGTCCGGTCTCCGGATCTGTATATTCCAGTTGCTTGAAATATGGCAGCTCATTCTTTATCATGGATTGTAATGTTGCATCGCAGGTCTTATCAATCACTGGACCTCCTCCGGGAGTGCCTAATTGCGGACCACCGGGACGTCCTCCACGACGTATCTTACCTGAATCTGCACTAACTGTATTTTCTGATGATTTTTTATCCGGTCTCTGGGCGCAGCCAGACAACGGAACGCTTAACGAGGCAAGACATAAACCAACCGTAATGCAACCTAAAAAATTCTTGATCTTCATTTTGTTTTCAGTTTTTTAATTTCAGTTACTATAAATAAGACTTTTGTGAAAGCAAAAGTTTATTCGCGCTGGTAAATAGCCATTAATCGATGGTTAATGGCATGTGAAACGTCTCACCGATCTGCCGGAGATTAAAAATCATAACTTAAAATGGCTCCGGATTTCAACATTTTTTCGTAATTTTGCAGTGCAATTCACAAAGAGTTGCCTATAAATGAACCGTATATCAGGAAAGAATGAAACATCGTCCCCATCTGTGAATAACTGGGGATATCTTGAAAACTGGAAAAGCACCGCTCCGGTTAAGGCTTGTGTATAACCAGGTCTCTCTCAGCAGAATATACTGAGATAAACATAATCATCAGCAACTTTATAAATTTTTCATTATGAACAATCTTCGATTGCTCACAGGACTGTTGTCAATTGTCCTGTCGGGCGGCGGAGTGTGTGCTTATGGTCAGTCTGTTATTACTCTCGAAGAAATTTTCGAGACAGCCGAGACCAATAGCATTCAACTTCGTCCGTCCATCACAGCTCAGACTGAAGCCGAGCGGGAAATCAGCGTTGCCCGCGCAGGTCGTCTGCCAGACATCAATGCATCTCTGTCATTAAGCTATATAGGTGACGGATTCACAACCAAACGCAATTTCAGCGACTATCAGAAAGCCCCGATTCCACACTTCGGAAACGCGTTGTCTCTCAGCATAACCCAACCCGTCTATACCGGCGGGGCAGTGACAAGCGCCATTGAACTTGCTGAACTGAAATCGACAGCAGCCCGATATGCCACAGACTTCCAACGTGACAATATCCGCTTCCAGCTTACCGGCTTTTATCTCGATATCTATAAGTACAACAATTTAAAAACTGTGGTGGAGGGAAACATCGCCGCAGCGCAGAAAGTACTTCACGAAATGAACGCGAGATACGAACAGGGAACAGCTTTGCAGAATGACATTACCAGATATGAGCTGCTTGTGTCTAATCTTGAGCTGCAATTAGTCAGAATCAACAACACAATCGACATCCTCAATACCAATCTCATAACAGCAGCCGGACTTCCTGACGGTACTATTGTTATCCCTGACAGCACTATCCTTGCACGGTCATTGCCGAAGGACAATGCCGCATGGTGGCAGGCGGAGGCAGAGGCAAATTCTCCTTCGTTGAGTCTTGCTCGCTCAGGGGTTGATATAAGCCGTAAAGCAGAGTCGCTTGTGCGCTCGGAGCGTCTGCCAAAGATAGGATTACAGGCGGGATGGAGTATGGACGGCCCTATTCTTGTTGAAGTGCCTCCCATCAACCGTAACCTCAGCTACTGGTATGTCGGTGTCGGAATAAGCTATAATATTTCGTCGCTCTATAAAAGCAACAAGTCTCTGTCAAGAAGTCGCGCGGCAACCCAAAGATCCATTGAACAACTTGATGCTACACGCGAAAACGTAAATCTGGCGGTCAACGCTGACCACGTACGTTATCTCGAAGCATACGAGGAACTGAAGACCCGGCAGAAAAGTGTGGAACTTGCAGAGCGCAACTATCGCACCACCTCGACACGCTATTCCGCAGATATGGCTCTAATCACAGACATGCTTGATGCGGCAAATTCAAAACTCGATGCGGAGCAACAACTCGTAAATGCCCGCATCAACATTATCTATTATTATTATAAACTCTTGTTCACCACCGGAAAGATATGAAACACCGTAGCAAAAAGATACTCTCCTACATAGTCACAATCGCAGTAATCGCCGTGGCCGCCATATGGGTAGGCTCACGGTTCATTCACCTCGGAAATGTCGAATTTACCGATAACGCACAGGTTCGTCAGCAGATAGTTCCTGTCAACAGTCGTGTGCAGGGCTACATCAAGGAAATACGCTTTAACGAATATGAGCCTGTGAGAAAGGGTGACACTCTTGTCATAATCGACGATGCCGATATGCGGTTGAATGTAGCGCGAGCGCGCGCTGACTATCATAACGCCCTTGCTGGACGAGATGTAGCCGACCGTTCAGTTACTTCAGCTTCAGCCAATGTAGCAGTCAGCGAAGCGTCGATTGCCGAGGCAAAAGTACTTATGGAAATGGCAGCAACAGATCTCGCCCGTTATGAAAAACTACTGGCACAGGATGCCGTCACACGTCAGCAATATGACGGAGCAAAGACTGATTATGAAGCGAAAAAAGCCCGCTATGAAATGTTGTCACGTCAACGCTCGGCGACCTCAGCGGTTGTTGATATAAACCGTCAGCGCATATCTCAGTCAGAGGCCGGCATCGAACTGGCGAAAGCATTACTTGAGACTGCGGAACTGAATCTGAGCTATACCGCGATTATTGCTCCGTGCAATGGTTATACCTCTCGAAAAGAGATACAGGTAGGACAGCTCGTACAACCCGGTCAGACTCTGCTTGACGTTGTTGATTCACAGGATATATGGGTAACAGCCAATTATAAAGAAACGCAACTACACCACATCTCGCCTGGCAGTGATGTCGAGATAAAAGTAGATGCCATTCCCGATGTCATGTTCAACGGCAGGGTGAAAGCAATATCCACCGCGACCGGTGCATCTCTGTCATTGTTGCCACAGGACAATTCAGCCGGAAATTTTGTCAAAGTGCGTCAGCGTGTCCCGATAAGAATCGAGTTCGATGCTGACAATAAACCTGAGGATATGGCTAAGCTACGGGCCGGCATGAATGTGGAATGTTGTATAAAGTATTGACATGGCAGACTGGCATGCTCCACAGGGCCCGTTTGATATACCGGATGTCCCTGACTATATTCCAAGGAGGTTAAAACCGTATCTATTTATATTATTTGTCCTGATTGTGCAGTTTTCAGGCGGTGTCTATCTCGCTGCCGCCTCCGATATGGTGGGAACAACCGCACTCATGCAGGAGGATGTTCTGATGGCGGGATACGCCTCGCTGATAGGTCTGGCTATAAACTTCGCCGTGATGTTCCGCATCAAGTTCCGGTTCTCAGTCCGGACTCAGCTTCTTGTCTCAGGCATAATGCTGATTGCGGCGAATGTGATATGTGTATATACTACAAATGTCCCGTTGCTGGTAATTACTTGCTTCATCGCCGGATGGTTCAGGATGCAGGCCACTTTCGCCTGTAATTCCACTATTCAGCTATGGCTCACCCCTGTCAGGGATATGGCTATTTTCTTCTGCTATGTCTATATAATCGTTGACAGTGTCATACAGCTTAGCGGCATAGCCACAATCTATACTGCATTCTTCTCTCAATGGGAATATATGCACTGGATAATGGTCGGACTGCTTGCCCTGATGATGATAATGGTTATGATACTTGTGAAACCTGTACGGGGTCCGATGTTCATACCATTGCTCGGTATTGACTGGATTGGTGCGATACTGTGGGCAGGATTCATGATGTGCTTCACTTTCATTTGTGTATATGGCAACTATTTCGATTGGTGGGATGCCATGGAGATAAGAGGAGCCACACTTATCGGAATTACCTGCCTCTGTCTGAACCTCTGGCGGGCATCATTCCTTCATCATCCCTACATCTCATTTCAGGCAATGAAAAACAGGAATGTAATCCGCGCAACCGGAATATATCTGGTTTTCTTCACGCTTATAGCTACAGAACATGTTTTTGAGCACAGCTATGCCGCAAATATTCTCGGCTTTGACGAGACAAATCTCATCGATTTAAACTGGTATGTATTTGTCGGTATTATTGCCGGATGTGCATTCACATACTTCACATTCGCCTTGCGCAAATGGAGATACAAAACCATGACTGCTATTGCTTTTGCTCTGGCGATTGTATATCTCGCATACTTCTATTTCTTCATAGATTACGGTGTCGAGAAAGAGATGCTTTTCATCCCCCTGTTTTTCCGAGGAGCGGCGGCGGTTATAATCTCAATAGTGTTCCTGACCTCGATAGTTCAAAGCGGATTGCCATTTCTGATATTTCCTCAGGCTCTCACTATCAACGGTTTTACCGGAGCTGTGATGGGTGCGACACTCGGTCCGGCAATAATCGGAGAACTTTTGCGGCATACAATGGCAAAAAACGCCGCTCTCCTTGGCGCCAACATTTCTAACACTAATCCCGACATAGCTTTCGCACCACTCGGCCAGTTGTATGGATTGGTGCATACTCAGGCTTTGGTCGTGTCCATGAAAGAGATATATGGCTGGCTACTTATTATCGCTCTCGCAACACTTGCTATAATTCTTATCAGCTATAGTTCGGTAAGGCCATTTGCAATATTCCCGAAATGGAGCAAAATACGCCGTGTCATCAAACACATGGTAAGGACGAACAAAGAATACCAAGACCCACAATTAGAAAAACAAACATCAATGTAAAGGCCCTCCTCATTATTGAAGCGAAGCTTCCAGTGCCACAAACAGAGATAATGGCTTCAATTAAAATAACAAAACAGAACACGTCCGGATTGCAGATTCAACGCGGACGTGTTCTGTTTTTCAGATTTTTATCTGACAGGAGTCAGCATTATTGTCAGTCTCTGCGGGCCAAATAGCATGCGATATTGCCGCAACGGAGCCGCGCCCCAGCTATCAATGCCGCCAAGACCAGTTTGTTCGCTATCAATCAGCAGATTTACATAATCAACAGGGTCAACCTCCTGGAAATGACGCTGGGTCTTGAAGTCGCCATTGTCAAGCGACTCGATGGAGTAGTTGGTGGCTGAAGCATAGAATGGCACCGGCGAGGTGACACGGATTCCACGACCGCCCTTGTCGGTCTGCGTCCACCGGCGCATATCGCTTTTTGTTCCGGTTTCCTGCGGTCTGATGTAGGGATAAGCCTGTTCGGCTGCCGTCTGCTCATATTCTCCGATGAATGCGGCAGTACGGCGGTCGGAATAGTTTTCAACCGGTCCGCGGCCATAATAGCGGCTGACGTCCATCGCCTGCGGCATCTGCATCTGTATGCCGAACCGCATCATTTCCGGCACATCCTTAGCATCGCTTCCAGGCGTGAGACTGGTTTCAAGCATTAGCTGGCCGGCGTTATTGATCACATAGTCCATGGTGTAGACCGAGCTGACTTCAGGCATGTCATAGACTGCGCTGACCCGTACTTTGCCATTCTGTTCGCTATGATTCAGCTCTCTGAGCTTCATGACAGGATTGCGCCAGACTTTACGGCGACGCGGAGAGTCTGCACCATACTCATTGTCGTTGGGCGCACGCCAGAAGTTAGGAGTAAGTCGGCCCTCCGGAGCGAGCATCGGAATGCCGTCCACCTCATATACGCAAAGCATGCCGTCTGTTTTGTCAAATTCCATACGAAAACCTGCTCCGCCGACAATCAGGCGGTTGTAATTATTATCGGCGACAGTCGGTGCCGGAGCAACAAGCGCGTCAACGAATTGCGGCTTGGCGAATTTATGAGCGGAAATATGAAGCTGATTTCTGGCTTGTACGTGTCCGGCCGGAATCAATTGAGATTCTTTCTTTGTCTGGAACTCGACGTTAAGCAGCAATTCGCCGCCTGCAGTTTTTGGCAATGTATAAGGAAGAGTCATTACAGCATATGCTCCTGCGGGAATGTCGAGGCTGTCAACCATGCCGGTCTCTATCGGCCTGCCGTCGGCCAGAAGAGTCCAACGCAACATATAGTTTCCCAAGTCAGTGAATATGTTCTCATTGAACACCGAGATTTCTCCTTTTGCCAGATTCACCGGCGACACCCATATGCTTTGATACTGATGCGCTACTTCGGCCATGTGCGGGTTGGGCACCCGGTCGGGCGAGATCAGACCATTATTGCAAAAGTTATTGTCTGATGCATCATACGGATTATAATCTCCACCGTAGGCATAGATCATTTTGCCGTTTTTGCCGGTCGAACGCAGTCCCTGATCCACAAAGTCCCAGATGAAACCGCCCTGATTGATCGGATACTTTCGGGTCAGATCCATGTATTCCTTGAACCCTCCGCAAGAGTTGCCCATTGCGTGATTATATTCACACTGTATCAGCGGGCGGTTATTGTTTTGATTTGTGCAATAGTTTTCAATCCAGTCAGGTGAAGCATACATCGGGCAGAGTATGTCAGTCCAGGCATTGAATCCGGCACGCTCATATTGCACCGGCCTTCCAGGATCTTCGGTCTTGATCCAATTGTATACCTTTTCAAACGCAGGACCATCGCCGGCTTCGTTGCCCATAGACCAGACGATTACTGAAGGATGATTGAAATTGCGCGCCACATTACGCTGATTGCGCTGCATATGAGCCAGCTCCCAGTCTGGGCGTATGGCCAGAGTCAGATCGCCATAACCCATACCATGACTCTCGAGATTCGCTTCTGCGACCACATATATGCCAACCGAGTCACACAGATCATACCATTGATTGTCGTTGGGATAATGACTTGTGCGCACTGCATTGATATTGTTTTCCTTCATGATGCGCAGATCCTGAAGCATCCTGTCTCGGCTAACGACATAACCACCGTCTGGATCAAGTTCATGACGGTCCACGCCCTTGACTATTATCGGCTTTCCGTTGATGTGGAGTTGTTTGTTTTTTATCTCCACTTTTCGGAAACCGACCCTCACCGGCACTACCTCCAGAGTCTTTCCGCCGGCGGCGACCGTGGCCGTAAGCGTATAGAGAACCGGTGTCTCGGCGGTCCATCCAATCGGTTTGTCCACATTCATCGTGATCCGCTTTTTGCCGCCACCGCGTGTCGTTTCCCTTGCCACTTCATTTCCGTCAGGATCTGTGAGCACAAGGTCAATCCTCGGCGAACCTTTCACCGTGAGGTCTATGCCAAGCAGTCCGTCAGTGTAGTCATTCACAAGATCCGGTGTCACTCTTATGTCGGTGAGTGAAGCCTCGCGCGGACGGGAATAGAGATATGAGTCACGAGCCACGCCGCTCAGCCGCCAGAAATCCTGATCTTCGAGATAACTGCCGTCACACCAGCGAAAAACCTGGAACGCAATCAGATTCGGCTTTCCGGGCTTCAGATATTTTGTCAGATCAAATTCGGTCTCAAGCTTAGAATCCTCGCTATAACCGACAAAACGTCCATTGACCCACAGATATATATTGGAAGTCACCGACCCGAAATGGGCAATGATGTCACGTCCGGACCAGTCTGCGGGAATCTCGACCATGCGACGGTAGGAACCGACATGGTTCTTCGCTTCCGGCACTCTCGGCGGATCACTGGAAAAGTCATTGCGCCATCCGTATCCGACATTGACATATTGCGGATCACCGTATCCATGCAATTCCCACATCCCGGGTACCGGCATTTCAGCCCAACCGCTGTCATTGAAACCGACTTTGAAGAAGTCCGTCGGGCGTTCATTTGCGTTGTTCACCCAATTGAATTTCCAGAGTCCGTTCAACGACAGATAATTTGAATCTGCGTCAGGGGTGTTAGCGGCAGCCGATGCTGCATTAGTATACGGATAGAATGCCGCGCGCGACGGCATGCGATTGATTTCATTGACCTGATGGTTCTGCCATTCTGTCATGGACTGAGCCGACAAGGCCAGAGAACCGGCCATCACGGCCAAAGTTATGCACAGGGGCTTATTCATTAGATTTTAGGATAGAATTGTGATTTGATTCTGCAAAAATAGTCAAATACCGTATTGATTGCAAATATGTGTGATTTTTTGTCGAACCGGCTCTATATCTCGCTCTCGGCAATATCGCAATCGATAGAAAGCCGAATCAAGTGTATGAGACTCCGCTCCGGTTCAGCGGATCGTCAATTTTTTCATCGCCGCAAGAACATTGCGCCTCGCGCTTGTCAGCCCCGGAGAAAGCTGCTGCTGCGACAGCATTGACAGATGCTCCTCCAGCTCGGCGACAAGCTCAGGATAGTGGCGACACATTTTAAACGCGAGATGAATGCAGAAAGCCCTGACAGAATGCGACTCACATTCAGAGTTTATCTTCGACAGACAATAATCCAGAAAATCCGTGCGCATGGTGTCGGGGGCATATTTCCTGTCCCTCAATAACTGAAGCAACATCCTTTTTCTGGACACATCGGTCTCGATGAGCAACATATCGATCAATTCATCCTGATGCGAATCGAGCCATGCGGACTTCGAGCGAGGCATGTGAGTCATGACCCACAGAGCATTGACACCAATCAGCCTGTTGTCAAAGCCGGCCAGGCGCCATAGCCGCTCCATGTTCTCCACCCTTTCGACGGCCCGGGCCGCGATTCTCCTGATTTCAGGCAAATTTATCCTTCTTGACAATGCCTCCTCCAGCCCGGTATTATCAGACTCCACGCTCAGTTGCCGTATTTTTGTCGCCATATAAATTGTCGCTGTCTGTAAAGAATATTTCCGAACGCAAATTTACGAAGATTTATGAATAATTGTGGCTGGAAATTTGGTGTAATGGCGAAAAAACTGTACCTTTGCAGCGCTTTTAGAGCAACAATACAAAACCAACTTTAATTAACTTTACACAATTACACAATGGCAACAAAGATTAGACTGCAACGTCGTGGCCACAAAAACTACGCGTTTTATCCGATCGTAATCGCCGATAGCAGGGCGCCACGAGATGGCAAATTTATTGAAAGGATAGGTTCCTATAATCCGAACACTAATCCTGCTACAATATCTTTGAACTTCGAGCGGGCTTTGTATTGGCTCAACGTGGGCGCTATTCCCACTGAAACCGTGCGCACCATCCTTTCCCAGGAAGGCGTTATGCTGATGAAGCATCTCCAGGGCGGTGTCAAGAAGGGCGCCTTTGATCAGGCAGAAGCTGAAAAGCGTTTTGCTGACTGGAAACAGAAAAAGCAGAAGTCTGTTGACGCTGTGCGTAGCTCAATGGCCGACAAGCAGGAACAAGCCCTCAAGTCGCGTCTGGAAGCCGAACAGGCTGCCAACAAGGCTAAAGCAGAGGCTGTAGCCAAAAAGAAAGCCGAACTCGCCGCCGCCAAAGCTGAAGCAGAAGCTGCAGCTGCCGCACAGGCTGCTGAAGGCGAGGAAGCCCCGGCCGCTGAAGCCGCTGCTGAATAATCTGTAGGCGCTTCTCAACGAAGATTCGCCTCGCTTGATCTAAAAAACCGCACCCCTGATGTTCTCTCCGAACAAATCAGGGGTGCGTTAATTTTGTCCACACCTCACAGCCTGCTCAAAGCGCCAACGAGTGCCCGAGGCAATAATTAGTATTTATTGTCAAGCCGGCTATTAAACAACTTTCATAAAACATATCGTAAAAACAAGGCTTCAGAAAATCCTATGACGGACCTTCCGAAGCCTAAACCGTTGAAAACGAGGGCGCTTAAGCTTTATTCTTGATAATCAACACCTCAATGATTGATATTGCGGTCTGCTCAGGAATCTGCAGAGACTCCGCAAGCTGATTGATGATATCCTTCTCCTCATCCTCCAGCACTCCGTCGGCCAGCGCAATGTCTACAGCGCAGGCAAAGGCTGTAAGCTTAAGGTCTTCGGGAAGGCCGTCAATCGATGAAGCCACAAGAGCGCTTGCTCCTTGACTTTTGAGGATGCGGAACAACTTGTCGAACATCTTGTCAAAAGACGGACCCGAGAAGTTGTCATAAAGGCGAAGGCGACGGATATATGTTACAATTCCGTCCCATTCCGCCTGCGAGATGCTGCCGTCAGCACCAGCCATAGCAAGGGCTATACCAGCAAAAGCCTCCTGCTTGGAGAGCTTATCCTGCTCAGGCACGCTACTAAAAATTTTATCAAAAAGTCCCATAATAAAAATGTAATTTTTTAGATAATTATTGATGTTTATGGTAATAATAGTTCGTTAAAGGGAGAGATCCTTAAAGTTGTTTGCCTATTTTCAAACCACAAGGGCCTCATTTCAACGGACTAGAACTGCACAAAATTAGTAAATAAACACTAATATTCAAAACGTATAATGTGACTTCTGATGACCACAAAAATAAATACCTGACAGCCATTATTATAATACGATAGGAGCACATGACAATCCCATAGATTGCAACAATTGAAGACTCTATAAAACCGACCTCTGAAAGCAGAAAATCAAGTCAAAGAAATAGAACTAATAATAATTAACGCCTAACAAATCAAATCCCTGCTCTTGGATTGTAGCAGCCTTCTCCATATGTACACATTTCGCGCAGCAAACGCTCGATTGCATCCTGTATATCAATAAATTAACCCTAATCAAATCAGTCAGTATTTCAAAACCCTGGCCCCCTGCAGGTTTGATCTGATTTCCGACTCTTGAAGTATGTGGCAGCGCAGGCTGGTGGAAGTCGGGAAACGTCCGAAAAACGGATTGTCATGCCGATAGAATTCAACTGACGCAACATTCGCCGCCTTGCTGATCTTACGCCTGAATTCTCTGATCCGCTCGTCGGCATTCGGCAGCACCTTGACTCCGGTGCGGCCATCGGCAAGCCAGACAACACAGATGACACGCTCGCGCCGGTTATAGCCGACAGCCTGAGTCCGCTGAGCATCCGTCAAACGGGCTGACACTCTGATGTCGCGCCCATGAGCGGCATTGATCGCAATCATCAGCCCTTTGAACGCCGCACCGTGCACCGATGTATCGACCATACCATTCCAATAAATAAAATAATGGATCATCTCATGAATGAGCACGTCTTCCAATTGTCGTCGCTCCATTTCAAAGCGGCCGGTCACACGTATCTCGCCGCGGCCGGCCCTGACCACAAACTGCCCCAGCGCGCTTTTTGTGTCTGAAATGCTGAAATCAGGCTCCGGCAGACGAGACCCGAATATCTCGCCATTAAATCTGGCGAATTCATTACGCAGAAATTCCAATGTCACTTTCATAGGCTCAAAATTACAATCTTTAGCGCATATGTTCCATAATTTTTATGCCATTTAGTGCTGAAATATGGAAAATTTACTACTTTTGCGTCGTAAATATTGGTTGGCACACTTGTGTCCAGATCACTTTTTTCTACAGTTTACAACTTCAATGACGATGCCTCACCCGACACCGACGATGACCCATCTGAAAGCAGAGAAATCAGCATCCAGGTGCCTGAACTCAGCGCACACCCGTCGCCGATCGACAATCTGATCGGGCTGAAATCCGTAAAGGAAAAACTGTTGGTCTATGAAAAAGTCGTGCTCTTCAACAAAATGCGCAAAGACTATGACCTATCGGCTCCGTCGATCCCGCTTCATGCACTGTTTCTCGGATCGCCCGGCACCGGAAAAACCACCGTTGCCAAAATGATGGGCTATATGCTCGCAAAGGCCGGAGTGCTCTCCCGAGGCCATGTAGTCGTCAGAGAGCGGGCCACGCTTCTCGGCCCGAACTATAGCATGGAAGAGAGCAACACTCTGAAAGCCATCGATGAAGCCCAGGGCGGAATGGAAGGAAATCATAAACCCGACGTTCAACCACGTCCAGACCTGCCTCAAGGAGATCACCGAATGCCTGCTTGACGAAGGATGCCGCATGCGCATCCGCCGGACCTATGGCCGCAACGGATTCACCTGTTGCTGAAGTTTCCGTTCATGCCGTCAGGACAGATCATGGTCTTGATCACGCCATCCTGCTGCTGCCCGAAAAGCGTGTACGCATCATTTATCCGGCTCAACGGAAAGCGATGAGTGATGAAAGGTGTCGTGTCTATCTTCCCCGCGGCAATCAGCTCCAGCAACACGTCACAATCACGGCCGTCCACGCCTCCGGTCTTAAATATCAAATTCTTGCCATACATATCGGGCAGCGGCAACACCTGCGGCCTGTCATACAGAGCCACAATGACCACAATAGCGTTCGGCCTGGCCGCCTGCCACGCCATCCGGAAACTTTCATCTGTCCCGGCCACTTCGATCACCCTGTCCGCGCCGCCATGTTCACCCAGCCGCATTACTGCCGACAGACAATCATCAGGCGACACCACTGTAACTCCAGGATAATGTGTCTCGACAAACTGACGTCGGCCGGCCTGCTTCTCGCAGACAATAATATTACGTGGATGCTTAAGCTTCAGACACTCAAGAGTGCATAAGCCCGTGGGGCCCGCTCCGATAATCAACACCGTATCATTATCCGAGACTTCGGCGATATCCACCGCCCAATAGCCAGTGACAAGTATATCCCCGACAAAAAGAGCCTGATCATCGCTGACTGAGTCTGGAATCAGAGACAATCCATTGTCGGCATATGGGACTCTGACAAACTCCGTCTGCCCGCCGTCAATCCGACAGCCCAGCGCCCAACCGCCATGACGGTCAGTGCAGTTGTTGACCCAACCGTTGCGACAGAAAAAGCACTCGCCGCAAAAAGTCTCAACATTGACCGCCACACGATCACCCGGCTTCAGTTTCTTCACGCCGGGCCCTACGCTCTCAACCACTCCGACCATCTCATGTCCGAGCGTAACGCCAGGCATGGCCTGCGGCACTGACCCATGAATGATGTGGAGATCAGAGGAACATATGCTTGAAGCGGCGATACGCACTATCGCGTCCGTCGGCTCCGCAATCTCCGGTTTCTGCTTCTCCGTCAGTTCAAAACACCCGGGCCTGATAAACGTCAGCGCCTTCATCGCTCAATTATCGGCCTTACCGAATCAGGAATAGCCGCGTCAACATCATCCGACGAATAAATGACTCCATCTTCCCGGTCTGTGATCGGACGCAGCAGCTGATTCAACAGATAGACATGGCGATACTCCTCCGTGTCAAGAGAACGCAAATAGCTCACCGTCGCCAGTGAATCGCGCCGCAATGCCGTGCGATAGCAGAGCACGGCCTGGGCAGCGTTGCCATCACGGTGATCGTCCGACGTATCGGCCAGATCGGCCATGATTATGGCCAGGCGACACAGATCAGCTATCGGAAGCGAGTCAAGAAGAGCGGGATTGCGTAACAGACGGTCACATTCGCGCTGCGCCTCCAGACGGTCACCCAGATCCATGGCCCGGTCAATCCTGCCGACTGATTCCGTCGATGACGTCTCACCGACACATCCTGCCGCCAAAAACAGACAGCAGACAAGACATATCATATAGAAAGGCTTTTTTCGCATAACAACAAAATTACACAGAATTTCCCGTCCATGCAAGCTTTACGCGAAAATTCACATCCTTAAACCGACATGGCAAGCATGCAGTCAAGAATTGCCACGGCCTCCTCGACCGAGGTGATATGACTGACAGACATCGAACGCCTGTCATTGCGCTGGCGCAGTTCGCAGCGGCGATAGTTCTGCTGAAAATACGCCAGAATGCGGCCAAACATTGGACTTTGGTAATACGCCTTATTCGATTCGTCGACAAAATACAGATACATACGGCCCTGCTTCAACGACACCTTCTCGATGCCGAGCCGACGTGCCATCCATCGAAGACGTGGCACTCTAAGCAACTCGGCCGCCTCATGCGGAATGCTGCCGAAGCGATCACGAAGACGATCTGAAAACAGCTTCAGGTCAAGTTCGCGCTCAATGCCGTCAAGCTCCTGATAAAGAGCGATACGCTCGCGGTCACCAGGAACGTAGTCTGCCGGCAAAAGCAATTCCATGTCGCTTTCAATAGAGCAGTCGGCAACAAAATCATGCTCTCCGGCAGCTGCCTCGTCGGCAAACTCGTCGGCAAACTCTTCAGTGCGCAACTCCGTCACAGCCTCTTTGAGAATCCTCTGATATGTCTCATATCCCAGATCGGCGATGAAGCCGCTCTGCTCGGCGCCAAGCAGATTGCCGGCACCTCGTATGTCAAGATCCTGCATGGCTATGTGGATTCCGGAACCAAGATCGCTGAAACTCTCAATGGCCTGAAGCCTGCGGCGAGCCACCGGACTGATGTTGGCTCCGGGAGGAACGGCAAGATAGCAAAAGGCTTTGCGCGCCGACCGGCCTACCCTGCCACGCAACTGGTGCAACTCGCTCAGGCCGAAATTCTGCGCATTATATATAATTATGGTGTTGACGTTGGGCATATCGATGCCGCTCTCCACTATTGTGGTAGCCAACAACACATCGAAATCATGGGCGGCAAAATCAATTATGGCTTTTTCAAGCTTTTCAGGCGGCATTTGCCCGTGGCCGACAACCACGCGGGCGTCCGGCACCAGCCGGTGAATCATATTTTCAATCGTAGAAAGACCTTCGATGCGGTTGTTGATGACAAACACCTGGCCTCCGCGACTCAGTTCAAAATTGATCGCTTCAGCCAGCAACTCGTCGGTCATCGTGCACACTTCGGTCAGAATCGGATAGCGGTTAGGCGGCGGAGTGGTGATGGCGCTGAGATCTCTGGCGCCCATGAGCGAGAACTGGAGGGTGCGGGGAATCGGCGTAGCACTCATCGTCAGAGTGTCGACATTGACCTTCAGCTCCTTCAGTTTCTCCTTGACCGCAACGCCGAATTTCTGCTCCTCGTCAACCACAAGCAGCCCCAGATCCCTGAATTTCACCGTCTTGCCAATCAGCTTGTGAGTGCCTATTATTATGTCGATCTTGCCATCAGCAAGATCGGCCAGAATCTCCTTTACCTGCTTGGGCGAACGCGCGCGGCTGAGATAGTCCACCCGTACCGGAAAATCCTTCAGCCGCTCGCTGAACGTGCGGAAATGCTGATAGGCCAGCACTGTGGTCGGGACAAGCACCGCTGTCTGCTTTCCATCCGTGGCTGCTTTGAATGCAGCGCGTATTGCAATTTCGGTCTTGCCGAATCCGACGTCGCCACAGATCAGCCGGTCCATGGGCCTTGGCGACTCCATGTCGGCTTTCACCGCTTTTGTGGCGGTGAACTGATCTGGCGTGTCTTCATACACAAACGACGCCTCAAGCTCATGCTGCAGATAGCTGTCAGGCGAAAAACTATATCCCTGTTCCTGACGCCGGCGCGAATACAGAGAAATTAGATCGCGGGCAATATCCTTGAGCTTTGACTTTGTCCGCTCCTTCATTCTGGCCCATGCTCCCGAACCGAGCTTGCTTATTTTCGGTTCGGCGCCATCCTTGCCACGATATTTGCTGAGTTTATGGAGCGAATGAAGCGAAACAAAGATGGTGTCACCGTTGAGATAGGTCAACTTGATCATCTCCTGCATCGTACCATTGATTCCGGCCGTGTGGACAAGTCCGTCAAACCGGCCCACTCCATGATCGGAATGAACGATGAAATCACCAGGCTCTATCGATGACAATTCCTTGAGCGACAATGCGAGTTTGCCAGAACGCGCTCTCTCGCTGCGAAGATTATACTTGTGGAAACGGTCAAAGATCTGATGGTCGGTAAAAACGCACATCCGGCTCATGTGGTCAACAAACCCTTCATGAAGAGTGGCATCGACGGGAATGAAGCCAATATCGTCGCCTCGCTCGGCAAATATGTCTTTGAGCCGCTCATGCTGCCTGACGCTGTCTGACAGGATACAGAGTCTGTAACCATCGGCCAGCAAAGCCTTGAACGAGCTTGAAATAAGATCGAAATTCTTATGGTATACCCCCTGCGGAGAGCACTGCATGTCAATTATTGCCCTGGCATCGGAATCGGCCGAATTTCCTGCCGAAAACGTCAGAATCCTGAAGCGCGAAAATCTGGCGGCAAAATCGGCAGCATCGACCACATTAGACATTGCGTCCTTATCGCCTTCATCGGCAATCGCCGCCGATCCGCTGAAATGCTCTCCGGCAATCTCCGCGACCCTGGATGTGACCAAGTCGGCCGAATCGCGCACACAGATCACGGTTTCTTTGCCCAGAAACTCAAGCAATGAGCCGCCACTGCCTCTGGCAGCCACATTTCCGGCAATATCGACTGCATCAAGTTTACGCTCTGATAGCTGGGTCTCCACACTAAACTCACGGATAGATTCGACATCGTCGCCAAAAAGATCAATGCGCAACGGAAGTTCGCCAGACCATCCGAACACGTCGAGAATCGAACCGCGAACCGCAAATTGCCCCGGCTCATAGACATAATCCTGCTCAACAAATCCATTGGAACGAAGCCACTTCTGTGTCTCGGTCAAATCCAGCGAACCGCCGGCAGAAACATGTATCATATGACCGGAGACGGCATCCGGCGAAGCAACTCGCTCGGCCAGCGCATCAGGATAAGTCACCAGAAAGCGCAATCCCGATTCTGGCGAATAGAGCCTGGTCAGTGCGTCTGTGCGCAGAATTTGCTGTGGAGCGTCAGGTTGTCCGTATTTTATATGGCGGCGGTAACCCGATGGAAGCATCGCCACAGCAGCCTCTCCTGCTTGACAAAGCCGACATATGTCATGATAGAGATAGCCGGCGTCATCCAGCGAATCAGCCACTACCACAACCGGGCGCTTGACCGGAAGCAATGACAAAAGCATTGCCGCCGCCGATCCGCTTGCTCCGGTCACTGACACACGGCGCGATTTCAAAGCTGCGGCAAGAGCTTCACGCCGGCCTCCGGCCGACAGCATCGGCAATAACTCAGCAAGGGTCATCTCATTTATTCAATATAGAACGGTAACCGGCCGGATCGGAAAGCACAGACAGAGCATCGTCAAGAGCGCGATTATAGCGTAGCGAATTGGCCACACCGCCCGACTGATAGTAATATCGTCTAACAATGGCATCGCTCAGAAACATCTCGATCTCCCGTCGGTTAAGATTAAGATCATGATCAAGGTCGTGGTGCAACAGTTTCTCAAGCCCCGAAATACGCTCTTCCACCTCAGCGGTCATGTATCCCTCGTTTTCCGCAGCCTCGCGAAGCGATTTCAGCACCGAGTCACACGCCCTGTCATACTGGAATTTCTCCGGATCGATCGAACGCTTGAATTCAGCGAAGATACTGTCGGTAATCACGAAGTCGCGCGCCGGAGCAATAGAGGGATTAACCGCCGCAAACGCTGTGGCGAAGTCAAAGTCATAGTTTCCTCGGCGTATATTGTAGAGCAAGCGGTTGGCCTTCATCGGCTCTGTTTTGACATCGGGTGTTATGCCGCCGCCATCACGCACCTGACGTCCATGAAGAGTCGGATAGACGGTGGTGAGACTGTCGGGCGTGCGTGCCACCGAACCGTCATCATTGCGCCGCGAATAGTCAATCGCCTGAATCAGACGACCCGACGGAATATAATATTTCGCCACCGTTAGTTTCAACAGGCCATCATAAGGCAACTGACGCGAAGTTTGCACCAGTCCCTTGCCGTAGGAACGTTCGCCGACAATAACCGCGCGGTCAAGATCCTGAAGTGACCCGGCCAGAATTTCGGAACTGGACGCCGATCCTCCGTCAATGAGTATGGCAAGCGGCATATCGGGCGCCACTGGCTTACGCGAGGTCTTGTAGACCTTCTCCGACAAAGTGCCTCGTCCGCGCGTGCGCACAATCTCGGTGCCTTTCGGCACAAATAGCGACGCGATCTGTACAGAACTCTCCAGCAGACCGCCTGGGTTGCCCTGCAGGTCAATCACGAGCGACGTGATCCCATGATTGCGCATCAGATCGTCAAGCGCGGCAGCGACTTCATCGGGAGCCTTCTCCGTAAACGACGACAACGAGATATAGCCGGTCTTGCCGTCAGGCCCCACGGTGCCGTAATAAACCACGGATGGGGTCTTTATCTTGGCTCGCTCAAGCACGAAATCAACAATAGAGTCAACGGCAAAAGGCCTGCGAACGCTCACTTTCACTTTCGTGCCGGCAGCGCCACGCAGGGCTTCTGAAGCCCGCCGGGTGTCCCACGAAGAAGTGACCGTATCACCGTCAATGCTTAGAATGACGTCACCGGCCTTCACTCCGGCAAGCTGCGAAGGTGTATTGAAATACGGTTCGGAAAAATAGATGGTCCCACTGTCAGTTCGCCCGATCATACACCCGATGCCGGCATATTCGCCGGTTGAAATCATGGTGAGCTGCTCTCGGTCGTCGGCCGGATAATATTCCGTATAAGGGTCAATATCGTTAAGCATGTAGAGCAACGCCGTATTGACAGATTTTTTAATGTCAATGGTATCGACATAATTAAGCTGCAATTCCTTGACCACGGAATTAAACACTTCAAGCGAACGGGCCACATCCGTCTTGTCACTGCGGGTGGCACCAAAAGCGGCCAGACCGACCACAGCCGATATGCCCAGAAGATATAGTTTTCTCATCAGATCAAACAGAGATGGAGATTTGTGGTTATTTTTAGCGGGGCAAAGGTACACATTAATATATATAACAACAACGCTCGAGGTGTTAATTTTCGAAAAAAATCACATTTTTTTGCCCAAACACTTGCACATATCAAATAAAACAACTAATTTTGCATCGCAATTCCCAAAGGGGACAGCCCAAATGCTTCAGTAGCTCAGTTGGTTAGAGCACCTGACTGTTAATCAGGGGGTCGTTGGTTCAAGCCCATCCTGAAGCGCAAAAGCCGCAATTCCCTACATAGGACATTGCGGCTTTTTGTCTGATTATACACATGAAATTCAAAGGATACCTGCTCGCCGCAATCGCTGCCGCCACATATGGCACAAATCCGGCATTCGCCCTGCCGCTATATGCCGATGGAATGAATCCTACATCGGTGTTGCTATTCCGCTATCTGCTCGGACTGCCGATTCTGACTCTCATGATGGCGTGGCGTCGGCGCCAGCTGACACTCCGCCGCCATGAAGTGCTTCCGCTGGCTGTGCTTGGCATCATGATGGCCATCTCGTCACTGACTCTTTTCGAGGCATACAACCACATGAATTCCGGCATAGCCTCCACCCTTCTTTTCATCTATCCCGTGCTGGTGGCTGTGCTGATGTCCTTCTTTTTTCATGAACGCTTCCGGATCACTACAGGCATCTGCCTGCTGATCATGGGCGCAGGACTAATTCTGCTGCTCAGAAGCGAAACGGGCTTTGCACTCAGTGTCACCGGATGCCTGCTGGTGCTGGTATCATCGCTCACATATGCACTATACATAGTCATGACTAACGTGTCCAAAACAGTGCAGGGCATCCCGACTCTTAAATTACTGTTCTGGCAACTCGCATTCGGCAGCACCGTTTTCATGACCATGATAGCATCAGGCTCTCAGCTGACCATTCCGACCCATTCGGCAGGCTGGCTCAACATAGTGGCATTGTCAGCTCTCCCGACAGTCGTGTCGCTCAGCTGCACCACCCTGGCCATACACACCATCGGCCCGACCCCTACAGCGATTTTCGGCGCGCTTGAACCGGTCACAGCAGTGATCCTCGGCGTGATGCTGTTTGACCAGAGCCTGACTGCGCGTGAACTTGCCGGAGGTTTGCTGATCATAATAGCCACGACAATGATTGTGGCGGCAGACCCAATCGACAATGCCCTGCTGCGAGTGCGCCGAATGTTTCCTTCCCTACGCAAACATATCCGATCATAACACCTATCATGAAATCGATATTTCCGATATTAGCAGTAACCGCCATAGCGGCAGGATGCTCAACTGCCGACAGACAAGCCGGACACTCAACCGACGTCAACCCTCTGACTGGCACCGACTTCACCGGAAACACATATCCCGGCGCACAGACACCGCACGGCATGGTGCAACTCAGCCCAGACAACGGGCTTCCTGGCTGGGACCGGATTGCCGGATATTTCTACCCCGACAGCACAATCGCCGGATTCAGCCACACACACCTGAGCGGGACCGGCGCCGGCGACGGATACGACATATCTTTCCTTCCGCTGACCGGATCGCCGGTGAAAGCGCCTCAGCCGCTTGGCATCCACTCGCGGTACAGTCATGACCGCGAACGCGCGTATGCCGGATATTACAGCGTATACCTTGACGACTATGACGTGACAGTGGAACTGACCGCGACACCTCGGGCCGGCGTGCAACGCTACACGTGGCCCGGCGACACCGGCACCGTCATTATCAACCTGACAAAAGCCATGAACTGGGACGCGCTGACTGATGCCGAAATCTGCGCCGTGGACCGCACGACCCTGACCGGCCACAGATTCTCGACCGGATGGGCACGCGACCAACGCGTGTGGTTCGCCACCAGATTCTCGCAGCCATGGCAGTCAATGAGCGTCGACACGACCGGCGGAGGCGCGATAGCCACTCTGCGTTTCGCCACCTCTCCAGGATCATCCCTGACAATCTACACCGCCTTGAGCGGCACCGACGCCGACGGAGCCATGGCCAACCTCGCCGCAGAAGCCCCCCACGACAATTTCGACAGATATCTCGCGCAAGCGACCGGAGAATGGGACCGCGCATTGTCTGCGATAGAGATCGATACTGATGACCAGACGGTAAAACGCACGTTCTACACCGCGCTGTATCATGCCCTGCTGTGTCCCGAACTGTTCAGCGACAGCGACGGTCGATACCGGGGCCCCGACGGACAAATCCACACGAATGCTCCCGGGCAACCGCACTATCACATGTTCTCGCTGTGGGACACATATCGCGCGGCACACCCGCTCTACACGATCATCGAACCGGAAGCCGCCGGCAACATGGCCAGATCTCTGATCGATTTTGCACGCCAGAGCGGACACCTGCCGGTGTGGACCATGTGGGCAGGCGAAACCGACATGATGATAGGATATCATTCAGCGCCGGTAATCGTCGACGCCATAGCCAAAGGTCTCGGCGGCATAGACCAGGCTGAAGCACTGGAACTATGCGTCGCCACAGCCCGTAAATATGACCAGCCATGGGTGGCTTGCGACTCCGATTCATCATGGTCGATGAGCAAAACCCTCGAATACGCCTATGACGACGCCTGCATAGCGCGCCTTGCCAGACTTTGCAGCCGAGAAGACATCAATGCTGAATTCTCCGAAAGAGCCGCCCGCTGGCGCAACATCTTCGACCATGAGACCGGCTTCTTCAGACCCAGACTGGCCGACGGGGCATTCCATTCACCATTTACCCCCGAAGACTATTCCGACCACATCTGCGAAAGCAACGCATGGCAATATCTATGGTCAGTGCAGCACGATCCGGAAGGACTGGCCACAATTCTTGGCGGATGCGACTCGCTAGAAGCCAGACTTGACCGCTTCTTCACCCTCGAGGCCGACAGCGCGTCACTGCCGATCTTCTCGACCGGCATGATCGGCCAGTATGCCCACGGCAATGAACCCGGCCACCATGCCGCCTATTTATATAACTTCACCGCACATCCCGAAAAAGGGCGCAATTACCTCAGACAGATAATGAAGGAGCTCTACAGCGACCGGCCCGACGGACTCTGCGGCAACGAAGACTGCGGTCAGATGTCGGCCTGGTACGTGCTGAGCGCCATCGGATTCTACCCGCTCGACCCGGCATCAGGACGCTATGAACTGGGCGCTCCGATAGTGAAACGGGCTGAAATCAAACTGCCTGAAGGAAAAAAATTCATAATAAAGGCTGATCCGGACAACGAATACAAGGAAGTCAAGCTCAACGGATTTCGACTTGACCGCACATATATCACCCACCAGGAACTTACCGATGGCGGAATTTTAGAGTTTCTTTAGCAGATAAAGCATATCAGCGCTGACAGCATCCACCACCGGACGGATAGAATCCGGATCAACCGGCATGGAAAAAGTCGCAGCGCCAGACAATACGTATGCCACCGAATCGGTCGCGATGAACTGAACGGGCGTCATACCGGTTCCGGCACGAGTTGTCAGCAATGCGGCAAACGAACCGCCATCCGTCGTCAGCCGGGTGATCTCGCCATATGATCCTCCGGCATTAAGCGCCATCCGTTCGGTCCGGTTGTCAAGCACCGACACGACTGTGGATGAAGTCACCGGAGTGACCGTGCAGTTCACAGTCAGACCATATGCGGGATAAACCAGATCAACCCACAGGCCGTCAGCCTCTACTCTGGCGGAGTCATTAACCATCAGCACGACAGAGCCTATTCCATACGGCGAATAAGCGGCAGGATACAACTCCACGCGGGGATAAGCCCGCTGACGGGGCACTGCCGCCGGACGATCGCCCGAACCGACGCATCCTGTCAGAGCCAATGCCATAATAATCATTTTATTCATGCCGCAAATATAGCGTTTTGTCAGAAAACAAAAAACACTAAATCCATTCCGGCTAAGAAATTTTAAAGTCCGCGTGCACTATGTTACGCGGATTTTTCGTAATTTTGCACCGTAAAAACAGAACAGAAACAAGTATGAACACTGACACGTTTGAAATGGTGGCCAAGACCTTCAAAGGTCTGGAAGATGTGCTGGCCGAAGAACTCCGTGGCATGGGAGCGATCAATGTGGAACCTGGCCGACGCATGGTTTCGTTTGAAGGCGACAAAGAACTGCTCTATAAAGCCAATCTACGGTGCCGCACCGCATTGCGCATTCTCAAGCCGTTCTATAAATTCAAGGCCCACACGCCTGAAAAACTCTATGACAGGGTCAAGGAATTCGATTGGACCCGCATGCTGACACCGGCCGACACTTTCGCTATCGACGTGACAGTCAATTCCGACGAATTTACCCACTCCCGCTTCGTCACATATAAAGTAAAAGATGCGATCGTAGACTTTTTCCGTGACCGCGACGCCGAAAACCGTCGTCCGGGCGTGCGCCTGACCGACGCCGACATCATGCTCAACGTTCACATCTCTGGCTCCGACGTGACCATCAGCCTCGACTCAAGCGGCGAATCGCTGCACAAACGCGGATGGCGCGCCGCGCAGACCGAAGCACCGATCAATGAAGTGCTCGCTGCAGGAATCATCCTGAAAAGCGGATGGCGCGGTGACAAACCTTTTATCGATCCGATGTGTGGATCAGGCACATTCCTGGTTGAAGCCGCCCTGATCGCCGCAAACATCGCGCCGGGCATATTCCGCAGTTCGTTTGCCTTCGAACGCTGGAAAGACTTCGAGCCGGAAATTCTTGACCGAATATATAATGATGATTCCGAAGAGCGGCCCATCACCTGCCCCATCATCGGAGCGGACATGTCGCCCAAAGTGCTCGACATAGCCAATGAAAACATCAAGCAGGCCGGAGTTGCGAAATACGTGACACTTCAGGTCAAGCAGCTGTCACAATGGACCGAAGCGCCCGCCAACGGGGTCATTATCACAAATCCGCCATATGGCGAGCGCCTTAAGCCGGAAGACCTTGACGGACTTTATGTTACTCTCGGCGAAAAACTCAAACATATTTTCACCGGCTACCACGCATGGATCATCGGCTATCGCGACGAGCAGTTCGCAAAAATCGGGCTCTCGCCATCGCTTCGCGAGCCGATGTTCAACGGCGCTCTGGAATGCGAGTTGCGCGAATATGTGATCTTTGACGGCGACATGCGCTCATTCCGCCGGGCCGGAGGTTCAATCCGCCGCGAACGCCCCGAGCGGACCGCCGCCAGAACCGACCGCAACAAACGTCCGTTTGCCAACAAGAGTAAATTCGGCGGACGGAAACCGTTCCAGCGCGCGCAAAAAGCGGAACTGCCGGAAGTAAAGCCCGAAGAAAAGAGAATAATCCATCACGACAATCCCCTGGCAGCCCGCAGAAATCCAGATGCAATCAAAGCAATCATGAACCGCGAACCCCAGATCGCATCCACCCGCAGAGGATGGCGACGCAAGCGCACCGACAACCAATAAAACCTCTTACAAGCTCCTAAACCATAAAACCAAATTGAATCACTATGAAAGTTATCCTGCTCGGCAGCGGCGGCCGTGAAGCCGCACTGGCCTGGAAAATCAGCCAAAGCCCCGAATGTGAACAACTCTACATCGCGCCGGGAAACGGCGGCACAGCGGCCTTCGGCACAAACGTGGCGATAAATCCGTCTGACTTCGCCTCAATCGAGACTTTCATACGCACAAACGGAGTGACTCTTCTGGTAGTGGGAAATGAAGACCCGCTGGTGGCCGGCATACGCGACTATTTCGCCAAAGCTCTGCCGGAACTGCTGATCGTGGGTCCGGCGGCCGACGGCGCCGCGCTGGAGGGCAGCAAGGATTTTGCCAAGCACTTCATGATGCGCCACGGCATTCCAACCGCGGCCTATCGGTCGTTCACAGCCGAAACTGTCGAGCAAGGCTGCGAATTCCTTGCGTCACTCAAAGCGCCATACGTGCTCAAGGCCGACGGCCTTGCCGCAGGCAAAGGAGTGCTGATCATCAACGATCTGGCCGAGGCACAGCAGTCGCTCCGCGAAATGCTCGGAGGAATGTTCGGCCAGGCATCGGCAACAGTTGTGGTCGAAGAATTTCTTGACGGAATAGAATGCTCGGTGTTCGTGCTCACAGACGGCACCGGAGAATACCGCATACTGCCTGTGGCCAAAGACTACAAACGCATCGGCGAAGGCGACACCGGTCTGAACACCGGAGGCATGGGTGCAGTGAGTCCGGTTCCGTTCGCTGACGACGAGTTCATGAAGAAAGTGGAGGAGCGGATCGTGCGTCCCACCGTCAACGGCCTGATCGCCGACAAGATCGACTATCGCGGATTCATCTTCCTGGGCCTGATCAAAGTCGGCGACGAACCGATGGTGATCGAATACAACGTCAGAATGGGCGATCCGGAAACTGAAGCAGTCATGCTGCGCGTCAAATCAGACCTGCTGCCGCTGCTCGAAGCCACAGCCAAAGGTTCACTTGGCGATATGCCTCTGGAAATCGACCCGCGCACGGTGGTAACCGTCATGGCCGTCAGTGGAGGATATCCTGGCTCATATCCAAAAGGAATGACAATGACCGGACTGGACAAAGTCTGCGACTCGGTGCTGTTTCACGCCGGAACGGCGGTGAACCCCGACGGCAGCCTCGTCACGGCCGGAGGACGCGTGATCGCAGCGAGCAGCTATGGCGAATCGATCGCAGATGCCGCCACCCGCTCATTCAAAGCAGTACAGACGATTGAATACGACGGAAAATATTACCGTCGCGACATCGGCCGCGATCTGATCGCCCTGCTCTGAAAAAGCGATGCAGCGCAGACACATTAATCCGATTGACACAGTAGCCACCTCAAGCGGCACTTCAGTGCTGCTCGGGGTGGCGTCTCTCATCGCCTCAATCGCAGCTCCGGGCGGCGCCATAGCCACGTCAGCATTATGGCTGATCATGGCAGTAGCCATGCTGCCGGTTATCAGACACTATAACCTGTCGCAAAGCAATTCACCGATCGCCTGCGCCATGTTCCTGATGCTTCAGGCTGCAATGACACCGATCATCTACTGGCCCGTCTCATCATGGCTACTGGCGGCGACAGGCCTGGCCGGATGCGCCTTGCTGTTTTCCGTATTCCAGAATCAGCAATCGGCACGACCATTGTTCACGCTCACCTTCATGTCAGGCATCGGAATGATGTTCAACTGGGTGTTTATTCCTCTGACTGTAATTTTCATGATCGGGGCCGCACAGATGCGCTCTCTCAACATGCGCAGCGCCGTGGCCATGCTGCTCGGACTTGTCACCGGCCCGTTGCTCATCTACGGATTCGGGCTGCGTCAGCCCGCGATCCCCGACATGCCATATTTCGCCATTGACGCCACTGCGGAACCACACTTGTATCTCAGCGCCGGCTTCTCAGCCATATGCTCCATCGTTTTCGGCGGATGCTGCATGCTCACCTCATATGGCTACCAGGCAAAACTGCGCGCGTTCAACGCGTTTATCTACCTCCTGACAGCAATGGCCATATGCGCCACAATAGCTGACTCAGGCAATACCGGCTACTACATCACACTGCTAAACATGTGTGCAGCCTACCATACCGGACACTTCATCGTGTCACGCTCTCGAGGCTGGATAGCCGTGGCCGTAACCATAACCGCAATATCCGCGCTCTACGTCTGGAACTCATGGATGTAATAATTGAAAGCCACATTCCGTTCATCGCCGGAGAACTTGAACGGCGGAATCACCGTGTCACTTATCTCCCGCCGGAAGAGATCACCGCTCAGACGGTCAAGAATGCCGACGCTCTGATCATACGCACGCGCACACACGCCGACCACGCGCTCCTCCACGGATCGCGGGTGCGCCATGTAGCCACAGCCACTATCGGCACCGACCACATCGACATGACGTACTGCCGCAACAACGGCATCGCGGTGAGCAACGCTCCCGGATGCAATGCTCCGGCCGTGGCACAATACGTAATCTCTTCTCTGGCTGCCATTGTCGGGCCGGAACGCCTGCCGGGAATGACCCTCGGAATAGTCGGTGTCGGCAACGTCGGCCGCACCGTTGAACGATGGGCACGCGGAATAGGCATGAACCTGATGCTATGCGATCCACCAAGAGCAAAAGCCGAAGGCATAGGAAACTTCGTCAGCATCAACGACATAGCCGAATGTGCCGACGTCATCACATTCCATACGCCGCTTGACCGGACCACGCGCCACCTATGCGATTGGCGCCTGCTCTCGGCGTGCCGCCGACAACCCGTCGTCATAAACGCCGCGCGAGGCTCCGTTGCCGACAACGGAGCACTCATCGCCGCACTGCATGACCGCCGGATCAGAGCCGTAGCAATCGACTGTTGGGAAGGAGAACCGGCAATCGACCCCATCCTGCTCAGCCTCTCGGCAGTGGCCACCCCCCACATTGCCGGCTATTCCATCGAAGGGAAAATGCGCGCGTCAGCAATGGCCGCAAAAGCCATCGACCCAGAAATTAACATGTCGATACCTCCGGCCGCCATATCTCCCGCCCTGGACGCGATCCTCGCGTCATATTCCCCCGCCGCCGACACAATGGCTTTGCGCGCCGCGCCACAAAACTTTGAAGCGCTCCGCAACAACTACAACTACCGCAACGAACCGAACTGACACGTTGCGGAGTTCACGGATGTTTCGTATCTTTGCTGACGAAATCTGTCGCATGATACCACCCATATGGAATTTATCACATCTGAAAACATCTTACTTGTCGGCTCAACAATCCTTATCGCCGGCGTTCTGATCGGCAAATCCAGTTATAAGATCGGACTGCCGTTGCTACTCATATTCCTGCTTGTCGGCATGGGATTCGGCGTGGATGGCGTCGGAATTCAGTTTTCTGACATGAACTCAGCACAATTCATCGGAATGATTGCATTGTGCGTCATCCTGTTCTCAGGAGGTATTTCCACCAAGATATCCGACATCAGACCGGTAATCATTCCCGGACTTGTGCTGTCCACGGTCGGCGTCTTGCTGACAGCTTTTATCACCGGCCTGTTCATCTGGTGGCTGTCCGGCATGAGCTGGACAAACATCCATTTCGCATTGCTCCCGTCGCTGCTCCTGGCATCCACCATGTCATCAACCGACTCCGCATCTGTCTTCGGAATTCTTGGCAGCCAGAAAGTTGAGCTTAAACACAACCTCCGTCCGATGCTCGAACTCGAGAGCGGCTCAAACGATCCGATGGCCTATATGCTCACTGTGATACTGATCGAAGCGGTCCAGCTCAACGAATCGCTGTCGCCCCTGAACCTGTGCGGACAGCTTGTGCTCCAGTTCGGAGTGGGCTCGACAGCCGGATGGCTGATGGGACGCATCACCCTATGGCTCATCGGAGTCTATGACCGCATAGGCGGCGGCCGCGCCATTGATTCCGGCCAGGCCAGCGCAATGATAGCCATACTGATGCTCGGAGCCATGTTCTTCACGTTCGCCATATCCACAGACCTTGGCGGCAACGGCTACCTGGCCGTGTACATAATCGGCATCGTGCTGGGCAACGCACGCATTCCTGCCCGACGAAGCATAGTCAGATTTGTTGACTCGCTCACATGGCTCGCCCAGATCGTAGTGTTCCTGATGCTGGGACTGCTCGTCAATCCCTCAGACATGATCGACGTGGCGCCCGTGTCTCTGCTTATCGCCGCATTCATGATCCTGGTCGGCCGCCCGCTCTGCGTCTTTCTGTCGCTGGCTCCACTGCACGGCATCTCCTTGCGTGACAAAACATTTATTTCATGGGTCGGCCTACGTGGCGCCGTGCCAATAATCTTTGCATCATACCCCGTTGTGGCCGAAGTCGAAGGCGCGTCCCAGATTTTCAACATCGTGTTCTTTGTGACGCTCCTCTCTCTGCTGGTACAGGGCACCACGGTAATACCGACGGCCAAAGCGCTGGATCTGATCGACAACTCCGCCGCCTCCGACGACGACTTCGGCGTTGAACTTGCCGAAGAACTGCCCACATCGCTCCACACCATCACCCTATCCGAACAACACCTCGCCGACGGCGACACGCTGAGCCGCATGTCTCTGCCGGCAGGATCGCTGGTGATGATGATCCGACGCAACGGCCGATACATCGTACCCAATGGCTCCCTTCGCCTTGAAACCGGTGACGTACTCCTGATAATACGCGAATCCGACGAGGCGACACAAACCACATAACCAGTGGGAATCCAATAAATTATGAACACGTCACAAAAATCAGCTGAATTTTTTCGCCATAAAATTTGGCAAACTAAAAAATAGTTCTTACCTTTGCAGTGCAAAAAGCAAGAACGGGGTATTAGCTCATCTGGCTAGAGCGCGACACTGGCAGTGTCGAGGTGAGCGGT
>CAMWTI010000013.1 GCA_947177135.1 uncultured Porphyromonadaceae bacterium
GGATATGTATCATTTCACATTGAACAATATCACTGACGCGACACTGTTTTTAAGCTATGATATTTTTGGCGAGGAGCCGTTCATGACCCAGCGCGCACGTCTGAGCAGAACGAGCCGCACATGGTCGGAAGTGACATTGACAAAACCGTATAAACTTGAAGCAGGAAAACCACTGTTCGTAGGTTACACCGTTGTCCGTCCGAATCCTCAGGACTGCCCGTTTATCGCTGACACCAAACCGGTCGACAATGATTGCAGTTTCTGGGCGAACTATGTCCTGGACGGAGAACGCCGCTGGGAGAACTGGGCCCCGAAGTTCGGAAGCCTTTGTCTGCGTGTGAAGCTGCGTGGCCGGAATCTTCCGACCAACGATGTCGAGCTGACATCCCTGTCGATTCCCACGCAGGTCAACCGAGGATCTTTCTCGGCCACATTTGAAGTCAAGAACATGGGTGCCAATGACGTGACCAGCATCGGTTATACATGCTCTGTCGGATCAGGAACCAAACTCAACCGCGTCTACACTCCGTCGACCCCCATCTCTTTCAGTGAAACTCAAAATATCACACTGAGTCTTTCTTGCCGTGAATACGGTCAGGATATACCTGTGTCGGTCGAGATCACCTCAGTCAATGGTGTCGACGATACAGACCCGTCTAACAACGCCCAGACCCAGACAATGCTGTGTCTGGATCCTGCTATGGGTTATGAGCGCAACATGGTCATGGAGGAAGGCACCGGCACCTGGTGCGGCAATTGCCCGCGCGGACTGTCATCGATGAAATACATGGCCGAAAAATATCCCGGACGTTTTATCGGAATCGGAGTGCATCAAGGTGATGCAATGGAAATCAAAGAAGGATCACAGTATTATGAAAAAAACTCCTATTTGCCTCATCTTATGATGCTTGGCGGATATCCCAACGCCCGATACAACCGTAACGACAGCTATGGCAATTCGATCAATGACTTCGGCAGCCATGTCGAGAGCATATTCAATTCGATCACCGAAATGCCTGCTGTGGCCAAAATTTCCGCCGAAATTTATTTTGCCGATGAAGAGAAAACCGAGATTAACGTCGAGACAGAGACAGAATTCGCGCTGGACAATTCCTACTCTTACCGCATCGCTCTTGTGCTGGTTGAAAATGGCGTCGGCCCCTACAATCAGTCTAACTATTACGCAGGAATGTCGTATGGATGTGGCGGATGGGAAGCTTTGCCTAATCCTGCTTCAAGCGAATTTGATGAAGTTTTGAGATATGTCGATGCATATAATGGCAAAGAAGGCGTGTTGCCTGAAAGCCGTATTGCGAAGACCCAGTATCGATACAATTCTCTTCTGCCGACCAACGCGCTCTCATCGCTCAATGATTTTGGAGTGGTTGCGATGCTGATAAACGGCAAAACGGGTGCTATTGAAAACGCCACGCTCTGCCATGGCAATCCAGATCTTGCCGTCAAGGCATTTGATCCTACCTCCGGTATCGGTGAAGTCTATTCTTCTCCGTCTGTGGCAGTGTCGGGAGCCGAAGGAGGCCTGTATATCAAAGGCCAGTACAACTCGGCCGTCGTATACGGAGTCAATGGCGTCGTTGCTGCATATGCCGACGGAAGCGATTTTGTCGCCCTTCCTGCCGGATTGTATATTGTCAGCGTCGATGGAGCGGTGGCTGGCAAAGTGCAGGTGCGCTGAACGAATACTGATATCCATACTGACAAGTCTGAGATAAAAGCCTTGTCTGTATCTTTACTGATGACCCGAAAAGTCTTTTGTTGAGGCTTTTCGGGTCTCGTTTGTTTTTGAAATTTTTACTGAAAATATGGCCATTTATGTTCATTCGATTCTTCGTTCGTTTAAATTTGTGAATGAAAGTTGTGGATATTGGAAAAAATGTGTAAATTTGTGAACGTAATTAGCTATTGAAATTATATCTTACCATAAATTATCGCATGAAACTGAAAATCAGTACATTACTGGCCGGAGCCATATTGGCGGCGTCCAGTGTGGCAGCGCAAGATCTGCCAACGTTCTCAACCGATGGCAACGATGAGTGGTATTATGTCACTTTCTGTCGTAGCAATCTGGTCATCACAGACAACGGGGCCGGACAGCCTGCAACCATTCAGGCGGCGGCAATAAACGAAGGCCAGATCTGGAAGCTTGTAGGCTCGAAAGAAAACTTCCAACTGATCAACAAGGCCGGCCGCTATGCCTCTGTCAGCGGCAGCGGAGATAACGCCCGTCTGGTCACAGGGGCGGCTCCCGATGCCTCCGGATTCCAGCTCATATCCACCGGCAACAGCTCGTTTGCCGGCAACTGGGAGATCAAGGCGAACTCGATCAGCGGAAATAACGACCGATTCAATCAGTGGACCGGATTCGAAGCAGGCAAGCCTGTCGGATTCTGGTCGGCCGCCGATGCCAACAATCCTCTGTTTTTTTCTCTGGCCGGCGAGATCGTGGCCGACGCCAACGTGCAGGGTTCGACATCCTGGCGTCCTGAATCCGATCTGACACTCTGGTACACCACTCCGGCCGATCTCACTGGCGCCGGCAATGTGTGGATGGAATATTCGCTTCCGCTGGGCAACGGACAGCTGGGAGCAAGCATGTTCAACGGCATTAACCGTGACGAATTGCTCATAAACGAGAAGACCCTCTGGCAGGGACGCAGCACAGACCAGACCGCATCCTATGGCGGCTATCAGGTGTTCGGTTCGCTGTATATGGACATGCTTGAAGGCTACCGCTTCGGCGAGACTGCCGCTACAGGCGCAAAGGACTACTATCGTGCGCTGAATCTCAGCAACGCAACCGGCGAGAGCGCGTTTACAGACGCGGAAGGCGCGGTGAGCTACAAGCGCCAGTACATCGTCTCTAACCCTGACGGAGTCGTGGCTGTGCACATCACGGCATCAAAACCCGGCAGTATCAATCAGAATTATTGGATGAAGCCCGGTGTGACCGGATCAATGAAATATGAGGACGGCGAAGGCTACTACTCAGGCAAACTGCAGACTGTGGCCTATAACTGCCGCTTCAAAGTCGTGGCCAAAGGCGGAGAAATGACCACATCGTCGAAGGGTGTGACTGTCAAGGGTGCCGATGAAGTGACTGTCTATGTCAAGGCTGCGACCGACTATGATCCGTATCAGCCGACATATGTGAGCGGTGAATCAGCCGCCGAACTGGACGCTTCTGTCAAGTCCGTGCTTGCCGCAGCCGCACAGAAAGGCTGGGACAATGTATATGCCGATCATGTTGCCGATTATAAACAGATGTTTGACCGCGTGAGCTTTGTTATCGACGGCGCAAAGAATGAAATCCCCACCAACGAACTGGTCGACAATTACTCCGCTCAGAACAACCCGGCATATCTGATGCTCGAGCAGCTCTACTTCAATTATGGACGCTATCTCGAAATCGCATCCTCCCGCGGCGTGGATCTGCCATCAAACCTCCAGGGCATCTGGAACAACTCCAACTCCGCTCCATGGAATGCCGACATTCACGCAAACATCAACGTGCAGATGAACTACTGGCCCGCCGAACCCACAAACCTCAGCGAATGCCATCTGCCGTTCCTTAACTACATCCACAACATGGCTGAAAACCACTCCGAATGGAAGCAATATGCCAAAGATTCTGGCCAGACTGTCGGATGGACTCTGTATACGGAAAACAATATTTTCGGCGGAGTAGGCTCGTTCATGCACAATTATGTGATAGGCAACGCATGGTATTGCACCCATCTCTGGCAGCATTACCGCTATACTCTCGACAAGGAATACCTTGCCAAAGTATTCCCTGCGATGTGGTCATGCGCGATGTATTGGGTAGAACGCCTGAAACTTGACTCTGACGGCACATATGTCGCTCCCCGCGAATACTCCCCCGAACAAGGACCGACAGAAGATGGCGTGGCTCATGCCCAACAGCTTATCTACGACCTGTTTGAAAATACTCTCAAAGCAGCCGAAGTGCTTGGCGTTGACCATGATCTCTCCACTCTTCAGGACCGCTTCAACAAACTCGACAAAGGTCTCGCCACCGAGCCTTACACCGGAGCATGGGGCACTGCCAACGGTGTGAACAGCGGTGATCTTCTGCTCCGCGAATGGAAAACGAGCAACTACACATCCGGCGAGAACGGACACCGCCACATGAGCCACCTCATGGCTGTGTATCCTTTCAACCAGATCACTCCCGACAGCGAATTCTTCACACCCGCAGTCAATTCGATGAAACTCCGCGGTGACGCTTCAACCGGCTGGTCAATGGGCTGGAAGATCAACCTCTGGGCTCGTCTGCTCGACGGCAACCGCGCACGCAACATTCTCCACACCGCCCTGCGTCACTCGACAAGCTATGGCACAAACCAGGCCGCCGGCGGCATCTACTACAACCTCTTCGACTCTCACTCGCCCTTCCAGATCGACGGCAACTTCGGCTCATGTGCCGGCATTGCCGAAATGCTTATGCAGAGCCAGAATGATGAAGTGCATCTCTTCCCCGCAATGCCGACAGCATGGCAGACAGGCCATCTCACTGGTCTTAAGGCCATCGGTGACTTCACCGTCGATCTCTATTGGGAAAAACGCACTCCTTCCTATGTGCGCATCGTCAGCAACCAGGGACAGCCGCTGACCATACGTGCCGCCGGACTGAACGAGGCCGTCATATCGGTCAACGGTCAGAAGATCGAGCCTGCCACTGACGTGACCAAGACTATCGAGACCGAACCCGGCGACGTGATCCTGGTGGAATTTGTCGAAGGAGTCTCGATCGTGGACGTCGAAGACAGCAACATGCCTGTTGAGTTGAGCGTCAGCGGACGCACCGTCACAGCATTCGGAGAAATCGCTTCGATGAATGTCTATGACATGCAGGGACGTCTGCTCGCCGCAGTCGCAACCCCATCTGTCGTTGTGCCTGAAGGCTGCGGAAATGTGGTGATTGTCACCGTAAATACTGCCGACGGACGTACCGTTTCGCAGAAAATTGCCGTCAAATAGACTTTCTCTTGTTAAAAAAGACAATCTATGACTCTGTCTAAAAACTTTTCATTCACACTCGCTGCGACTTTCTGTGTCGCGGCGAGCGTTTTTTCATCGCATGCCCAGAAGCCTATAACCGGCGCCAACTATTGGGAGAACCAGTATATGGTGGGCGAGAACCGAGAAAAAGCCCATGCCACCTACGTGCCTTATGGGTCAGAGGAAGCGATGATGGCCGATACGGAATTCTTTGCATATCCGTGGGTTGAACCTAAAAGCGACATGCGCATTAGTCTTAACGGCAAATGGCGCTTCAATTTTGCCGCTACTCCTGACGCCCGTCCGGCCAATGCAGCCACCGACGCCACGTTCGACGTCAGCTCGTGGGCTGAGATTCCTGTCCCTTCCAACTGGGAAATGCAAGGATATGGCACCCCGATCTACTGCAACGAGCAGAATCCCTTCAACTCCGGAAACCCGCCCACGATCGGCACTCCCCGCGGCAGTTATGAAGCGAACCCTACTGGCACTTATGTGCGCGAGTTCGACCTCCCGGCCAAGTGGGCCGGCAAACGGGTGTTCCTGAATTTCGGCGGCATATACTCCGCTGCATTCGTGTGGGTCAACGGCAAATACATCGGCTATACCCAGGGAGCCAATAATGATCATGAATTTGACGTCACCGACGCTCTGCGTGCCGGATCCAACCGCCTGTGTGTCGAAGTGATACGCTGGAGCGACGGATCATATCTGGAATGCCAGGATATGTTCCGCATGAGCGGTATTTATCGCGACGTTACTCTGACCGCTGTGCCTCAGACGTTCGTGCGTGACCATTATATCACGTCGGAACTCAATGCTGCCGACGGTTACACATCAGGATCGGTCCGCGTGGAACTTGAAGTGGAAAACAGGTCTGACTCCAGATCGGAGTTCATCCCCACAGTGGAACTACTCGGCCCCGACGGCCAGAAAGTGGCTTATTGGACAACTTCAGTCGACCAGATAGCCGCCGGAGAATCAAAGACTGTCAGACTCGGCGGAAATCTCAGCGGACTGAAACTCTGGAGCGCCGAGACCCCGACGCTATACACCGTTGTGGTGGGATTGAGGGATGTCAACGTCAATGACGCTGAACAATACTTCTCGACCAAATATGGCTTCCGCCACATCGAACAGGTGGGCCGCTTTGTTCACGTCAACGGCCAGAAAGTGCTTTTCAAGGGCGTGAACCGGTCAGACACTGATCCGACAGTGGGACGCGCAGTCACGACGGAAATGATGCTGACTGATGTCAAACTGTTTAAGCAGAACAACATAAACACCATCCGCACAAGTCATTATCCCAATGCTGCCAGGATGTATGCCATGTTTGACTATTTCGGCGTCTATTGCATGGACGAAGCCGATCTTGAATGCCATGCCACAACGCAACTCTCGTCAGACCCCACATGGGAGAACGCCTTCGTTGACCGCGAGGAACGCATGGTGCTCCGCGACCGCAATCATCCGTCGGTGATCTTCTGGAGCCTTGGCAACGAGAGCGCCTGTGGCGTGAACTTCAAGGCTTGTTATGACAAAGTGCGCTCGCTTGATCCGCGCATGATCCACTATGAAGGCCAGAAAGTGTGGGACTATACGGACATGACATCGCGCATGTATCCGAGCATGAGCCTGCTCCGCGAACAGGACCGGAGTGACGATCCGCGCCCGCACTTCATCTGCGAGTATGCCCACGCCATGGGTAATGCCATCGGCAATCTCCAGGAATATTGGGACTATATCGAAAATTCAGAGCGCACCATCGGCGGCTGCATCTGGGACTGGATTGACCAGGGCATATACAAGCCCTCTGAACTGCTGGCTGGAAATCCGCGTGGATTTTATACAGGATATGACTTTGGCGGTCCTCATCAGGGCAACTTCTGCTCAAACGGAATCCTGGCCCCTGACCGCAAGCCTAATGCCAAGCTGGCCGAAGTCAAAAGCGTCTACCAGTATATCAAACCGATGGAGTTCTCGCCCGAAGAGCGAAAGCTGAACGTCAGAAACGGATATGCCTTCCTCGATCTCGACCGGTTCATCATGAAATGGGAACTGCTGGAGGATGGTCTGGCCGTGGCCGACGGCACTGTTCCTCTCAAGGCCGCTCCAGGCGAGACCATATCGCTGACAACCGACTATTCCCGCTCGCTTGTCAAGTCCGGACATGAATATCTGCTTAATGTTGATTTCCTGCTCAAGGATGAAATGCCAGGAGTCGAGGCCGGCACATCGCTGGCCGCAGCACAGTTCACCGTACAGGAGCGTGGTGTGCTTCCGCCTGTGATTGCCGACGGGGCTGTCACTGTCGGCACTGAAGGCGGATGCGTGACCGTCAGCGGCAAGGAGTTCACATATGTCTTCTCGGCCGATGGTGTCATGACTTCGATGATGTTCCGTGGCAAGGAGTTTATCCATGCACAGCAGGGGCTTAAATTCGATAACCATCGCTGGATTGAAAACGATTCCTACACCAATACGTCATCGCCACTGGCATGTTCGGCGCTTAATCTTGACGAAGTCGCCGACGGTTCGTCTGTGACCCTTTCGGCAATGATGGAGTCGAGCGGACTGACACGCTATATCGCGCGCTACACGATATATGCCGACGGCGTAATGGACATGGGCGTGACATTTGCCCCGGTTTCTAACGAAGTGAGGCGCCTCGGCCTGTCGATGCAGCTTGTGCCTGGATTCGAGCAGGTTGACTATTATGCTCTTGGCCCGTGGGCCAACTATGTCGACCGTCGCAGCGGCGCGCGGGCCGGACTTTTCTCGACTACAGTGAGCGATATGCATGAGCTCTTTGTCAAGCCTCAGACCATGGGTAACCGCCAGGGGCTGCGTCATGTCCGCTTCACCAACGAAGCCGGATCGTCGTTGCTGGTAGAGACCGAAGGCCAGGTAGGATTCTCGGCTCTCCATTTCACTGACAAGGAACTGATGGACGCTCAGCACGACTTTGAACTCGAGCCTCGTCAGGAAACTGTGGTGCATTTCGACTATATGCAGCGTGGACTTGGCAACGGATCATGCGGACAAGGCACCGGCACTCTCGCCGAATATTGTGTGCCAGGCAACGGCACTATGGCTTATCGTCTGCGTTTCACTCCCGAGGTGGCCGCCGGCGACGGGTATTCCGCTCCGTCGGGCTCTCGATCGGCTTCGGCGTGGCTCTCGTCGCTGCAGACTGTAGGCGCTTCGTCAAATCTTGACTATAAGGCCGAAAAGGCTCCGTCGGAATTCCACACTTTGATTCCATGTGCGATGAAAACAGTACCGGCCGGCTCGTTCAGCGTCGCTGCCGTCCTTCAGGGCAAGGCACAGATGGCTTTGTTCGTGGACTTTGACAGCGACTGCTCTTTCTCAGCCGCCGAGCGCGTTTCCCCCGTTTCTGACGGAAACTGGACCATAGCTGTTCCGGCCGGTGCATCAGGCAGATATCGCGCGCGCCTCATCATCGACAGTGACGCGATTGCCTCTGGCGACGGTCCTGTCAAGGGAGGCCTTGCATATGACTTTGATTTTCTGGTTGATAACGGTGAGTATAGCGTCTATGACAAGCCCGGCGGCACCACTCACAGCCAGAAGCAACGGTATCTCAGATCTGTCACCTCATCCGGTGCCGATGCCGACATCAATTTTGTCCAGTCGGCATGTCCGTCTGGAGTATACCAGCTGCTGCCCGGTGTGATAGAAGTGTCACCCGGCTCGACGTTCAGCGTCAGGTTCCGGGCCAATCAACTTCCGCGCAACCAGAGCGCCGAAGATCTGCGCTGGTGCTATGCCGTTGTCTATGCCGATTTTGAAGGCCGTGGAAATTTTGCCGAGGTGGCACGCGTTGGCCTTACAAACACTCAGTCTGGATTTGACGGTTCTGTCGGCAATTGGGATACCGTGCTTGATTTCACGCAGTCATTTGCTGTTCCCGCTGACGCGTCTGCCGCACAAGGTCGCATCCGCGTGATCTATCAGAATGCCTGGCATTCTCTTGACAATGCCTACACTCAGTCTATTTATGAAGGAATCGCTTATGATGTGATCGTCAATGTGAACGGCGAGCCTGCTGACATTGAATTCGGTTCAGGACTGATGACTTTCATTCCCGACGGAACCATGCATTCCGCCGGAAAGGCATATCTTGAGTCTGTGACCACAGAAGGAGCCTTAAAAGATATTGATTGTTCATGGGCTGCTGCTCCACAGTCTGTTTATCAGGTTCTTGATCAGACAATAGAGGTGATGGCCGGTAAGTCGTTTGTCCTAAATCTCAATGCTTTCAAGGCCGGCGAGGCTTCAACATCTGTGGTTTATCAGGACTTGCGATATAATTTCGCGGTTATCTACTCCGACTGGCGCGGCCTCAGTGACTTTGCCGAAGAACAGATCTATGGTCAGTTCAGTAACGCCACCGGATTTAACGGTGTGCTCGCCAATTACCATCAGGTAATGGAGATCAGCCACAATGTCGAAGTGCCGGCTGATGCTGCTGCCGGACTCACTCGCTTGCGTGTGATTTATCAGAATGCATGGCGCAGCGGCAGCTATGGCCCGTGTATGCAGGATATCCATGAAGGCATGGCCTATGATATTCCTGTGAACGTGGTGCCCGATCCCGCCTCGATTGCCGCAGTGGATGCTTCGGGTGCGGCGGTATCGGTATATCCCAATCCGTTTACCGACGTGATCAATGTGCGTGCCGCGTCCGCCGGCCGCTATTCTGTGGCGCTCTATTCGCTGCAAGGTGCTCTCATGGATCGTTGTGAGTCAGATCTTGAAGCTGGCCAGACGCTCACTCTCACGCCTGCCCTGCCGTCGGGAATCTATATTCTCAATGTCAACGGACTCTCCTATAAAGTGATCCGCCGCTGATCTTTCCCGCAGCCTTAAAAACACGAATGAGGCTGCGTCAGTTGTGAACTGCCTCCAAAAAGTTATCTGACTTTTTGGAGGCAGTTTAATAGGTGCCAGCCCTAATTTTGGTCTGCATCAAAAAGTTTTATCGGACAGCAATAAATTTTTTATCACCCCGGCTATACCTTCATATGCAACAGGACCTGTGTCGGTTTTGGCACAGGTCCTGTTGCATATGAAGGTAGCTCCGCGGGGAATCGAACCCCGATCTAAAGTTTAGGAAACTTCTATTCTATCCGTTGAACTACGGAGCCGCGGGTGCAAAGTTAGCTCTTTTTTGTGAATCTGCAAGCGATTATTTTTCGATAAATTCAAGTTGCCGGAGGTGTTCGGCCGGAATCGTGTCTGACGTCGAGTCGATTTCCGTCAGCTTCTCATGTGATTTCACACGCAGCGGAGCAACTCTGGCCGCTTCCACTCCACGGGTGAAGGCAGTTCGGATTTCCTGTACGAGGTTGACCCTCACCGAATCGGCGAGAGCTACGCTTTCGGCGGCTGCGTTGTTTTTGTAGCGGGCCTTGCCTATTCGGATTTTCATGTCGTCGGCCGGGCCGGTTATGTTGATGCCGAATTTAAATGGTAATGGCGATTTGAGAACTGACACGTGATAGTTCAGATTCAGGTCGAGGTCGTTGCGCCCCATGACTCCGAGGCGGTAGCGGTCGAAGTCAAACATGAACGGGTAGAGTTCGAGCATCGAGTTCTCGACTGACAACTCCACGCTCATGTGTTCGATCATGTTTCGCTGCTTGTCTTTAAACATCAGCCACTTCGATATGGTCTTGAATGTTGATTCGTCGAGTACCACCAGGGAGTCGCCCGTCATATTCATCATGGCGTGGATGGTGGGGGTCTTGAGGTTCATTAGCGAGTCTATCTCCGTTGTGGCGCCGAGGGTCACGTCGATCACTCCTCCGATTTGTCCGAGAATAGGCATTATGGTGTCAAGCGCCGGCATCAGTTCGATAACGCGTCCGATCTTGAACCTGTTGAGTCTGAGTGCCATTGCCATGTCAATATTGCTGGTGTTGGGCGCATAATAGAGAGCGTTGAGATCGATTGATCCGATGTCGGTCAGGGCATGGAGGTTTTGCAAGCTGACCGCGCCGTTGTTGACCAGCAGCGATCCAGTGAAGTCGTGCATGGTCATTGTGGAGTAGATTATGTTGTCGGCGGTGAACCGAAGTTCGGCATCGATGTTGACGGGCACCAGCACTGCGGCTATCTCCGAAACAGCCAGTGAGTCTGCCGAAGCTTGCAGGGCGTCGTCGTCAAGGTCAACCGATCCGGCCAGGGCCATTGCGGCCGAGTCGGAGCGTGCGGCCAGTGCCGCTCCTCTGAATGCGGCCTGGGTCAGTTCGTTGATGTTGATTGTGTCGGCGTGGAGATTGAATCCGATTTTCAGCGGAGAGCGTCGCCGTTTGCCGCCGGTTATTGACCGGCGTATGTTGCTGACCGAGCCATTCGCATTGAACCGGCTCTGTCCAGCAGTGATTTCCACGTTGTGGAGCGATAGTGAGTCGGCAGTGAAATGGAAGTTGAGATTCTTCATGCCGGTGCGTAGCGGAAACAGCGGAGTGAACATTCGTCCGCGTGCCGCTGTCAGCGATCCGTCAAGTTCCAGCCGCCGCAGAAGCGATGTTGTCTTCGTGTCCAGTCCGAAGTCCAGAGTCTCGTCATTGTTGCTCTCGGTGATTTCCCGGTTGCGCCGGTTGCGTATCCGGGCCGAGTCTGAGGCTGAGATTGTCCGTTGGGCGCGTTGTCGTCGCGGACGCAGGTGCATGTTTGCGACGATATCGCTTCGGCTCAGGCTTATGCGGTTCAGACCTTGGGAATAGACAATACGCCGTGCGTTCATGTCGATGGCCAGTTCCGGGATTTTATTGTCGCCATTATGCCGTAGCAAGCTGGCGTTGGCCTTGAGTCCGCGCAACATGGCTCTGAGCGAGTCTTTGGCCGAAGTGAACCGCAGGCGTTCCAGTTCGATAATGCCACCCATCGGTGTGATTACGGTCGAGTCTGCGATCGAAGCGTCGTTTCGGCATCCGATGCCCATTTTCAAGCGCGACAACTGCGCCGTCATTTCAGGCATTGTCATTGATGCAGTGTCAATGCTCACTGACACCATCAGCGTCGAGTCCACTTTTGTCGACGTGCCGAACCTCAGTTCGGTCAGCGCGGCCGAGACATGCAGCGAGTCTGCCGGCAGTGTTGCCTTTAAATCCGAGACAATGGCTCTGCCGTTGAGCCGGGCGCGGTGGAATGTGGCGGCCGACAGGTCGGACAGGCGCAGGTCAAAGTCTGTGTCGGCCCTGAACCGTCCGCTGATTTCCGCTCCGAGGCGCCGGAGCAATATGGGCGGCAGCTGGTCAAGGATGATGCTTCCGTTGAAGTGTCCGGCCATTTTCGGGTCGGAAAAGAGATTGGTGGCGGTGCCGCGCAAGGCCACAGAAGTGGCTCCGCGATCGCCTGTCAGTTCCAGCCGCCGCAACGTCACCACTGAAGAGTCAGGCACGGACGGAGAATATGTGATGTCGGCCGCCAGCGCCGCGTTGCGGAAGCGCAGGCGCATGTCCGGTGCGGCCAGAGTGCCGTCGGTCAGCTCTAAGCCGGCTCCGATGGCCGGCAGCATAGTGTCGGTCATGACGTATGGTTTCATCAGAGTGGCGTTTAGGCTGAGTCTGCCGCCAAATTCCAGGCGAGGAATCACGTTGTCCATTCCTGGCTGCATCCGGGCCAGTCTCACGGCATAATTCGGGTCCAGTTCCTCGATTTTTATACTCAGAGATGCGATTGTGGGCGGTTCAGCCAGATCTGCTTCCGCGTCCACTGTTACAGACAGTTCTCCGGCGCTGACGGTCATATCGTTGAGCCTGATGGTCTGCGGCGTTGCCGGATGCCATGCCACGTTGCCTTTCAGGCCGATGGTGAAGCTGTCGGGCAGCGCGACGAGGGCGGTGTGCGGCATGGCCGAGAAGCTGACGGAATAGCGCGGTTCGCCGTCATTGATCACTGACAGTCCGCTCAGAGTCAGGGCCACGTCAATCGAGTCTGCTTCCGACTGATAGCGCAGCGGTGCGTCGCCTTCGATCACAAACCGCTCCAGTGTCAGCGGCGGCAGAATCAGAGGACCGTTGTCGGGCGAGGCGGGGGTGTCGTCGGCCACCGGCAGAATATCAAGATTGCCATGGCCGTCAGGTCCTGTGTAGACAAACACTGACGGACGCGTGATTGTCACATCGTGGATCGTTACAGCTCCTTTCAGTAGTGCTGCCAGATCTATGGCGCCATGGATCCGCTCCACGCTCAGCAGTGTTGATGCTTCGGGAGGGAGTCCCGGCAGCAGCGATCGCACCGCCAACGAGTCGACCGTCAGCTCAAAACGCGGAAAACTGCTCCACCAAGTCAGTTCCACGCGGTTTGCGTCCATGCGGCCTTCGTTGAGATACTCCGTGCCATATTTTCTGACCATTCCTGTGAGGCGTTCGGGAGTCAGCATCCACAAAGCCACCGATAGCGTGGCTGCTATAACTGTGATCACTGTCGCCAGAGTCCATAACGGCAGTTTCCACCACAGACCACGGCGGCGCTTTTTTTTAATCTTGGGTTCAGCTTCTTTTTCCATTGCGTCCCAAAGTTAGTGATTTATCGCGAAATGGCAAAACGAGTCAAAGCTACAGTTTATGGCGAGTATCTGATGACTCGGTATATGTGGGTTTTCGGATCAGGATTGCGCAGGCGGATCAGACGCCAGCCCGGGTGCAGATACTGCGCTTTGGGACACACTGGCATCGGTTCGCCATAGGGTTCCTCTAGGTCGCGTCCGTAGATGGCCGGATAGACGCCCAGTTCGAGAAGTTGTCCGGTGTCGAGCATGCAGTGCTCGCTCCATGTGAGTTTTCGTGCGCGGCTCACTCCTGACTGGCGGATGAATGTCCGCTGAATCTCCCTGGACGTGACCACTTGTTCCTTGTGGAATTTCTGAAAGTCGATGATTCCATATTCTGCCAGGCGGTCAAGGATGGCGTTGACGGTGGTGATGTCGGTGGCGGCCTCGGCGGCCAGAACTGCGCGGTCCATCTTTGTCATTTTCCGCCAATAGCCTTGCGGCGAATCGTATATGCCCGTCAATAGTCTGATGACTGTGAGCACTCCCTGCGCTCCGAATTCGGCGCTGATGGCCTTTACCCAGCGCTCTTCGAAAAATTTACTGTCTATTTTCATAACGCCTGCAAAGATAACGGCCGGTCAGCGACCTTGACGGTAGATTTCGACAGAATGGTCGCGGAGCAGGCCATGGTTTTGACGGATAATGGAATTACGGTCCGGATGTATGGCCCGGACGGCGCGTCAGGCGGGTTTCCGGCGTGACGGTATTTGGCAGTGTCGTGGAAAATGCGTAACTTTGCGGTCGAAATCACAACGTTTGATATGATCAGAGAAGTTCTCGAACAAGTAATCAGCGAAGATCTTGCCGACCTTTGGTCGGTGCTCTCTCCCGACGAAAAGCGCCTGGTGATGGAGAACTTTACCCTTCACCATTTCAAGAAAAATCAGATTATATATGCCGAGGGCGAGCAGCCTGAGATGCTATGGTGTCTGATAAAAGGCAAAGTAAAGAAGTGGAAAGAGGGCATTGGCGGGCGAAGTCAGATTTTGCGTCTGATTCGCCCGGTGCAGTATTTTGGCTATCGTGCTTATTTTGCCGGCGAGCCATACGTCAGTTCTGCGTCGGCATTCGAGCAAAGCACCGTCGGCACTCTTCCGCTGACTGTGGTGGAGCGTATGATCAAGCAGAACAACAAGGTGGCCTGGTTCTTCATCCATGAACTCGCCCGCAATCTGGGCAGTTCGGACACGAAAATAGTGAATCTGACACAGAAGCATATCCGCGGTCGTCTGGCCGAAGCGTTGATTGTGTTGATAGAGAACTATGGCTATGAGGAGGATTCGTCGACTCTTAAAATATATATGAGTCGTGAAGATCTGGCCAACATGTCAAACATGACCACGTCGAACGCCATCAGAACCCTGTCGGCGTTTGTCACCGAGAAACTGATCACGGTGGACGGTCGGCGCATCAGGATATTGAATGAGCCGCAGCTCCACAAAGTGAGTCGTCACGGTTAGTCCGTATTAACCCCAACATAAAAAAATTATCCCCATGAACTGCAGAATCAACCGACGCCGCAAAGCATTGCTGCTCGGCAGCGGCGAGTTAGGAAAAGAAGTAGCCATCGAGCTTCAGCGCTTTGGAATCGAGGTGGTGGCGTGTGATAAATATGCCGATGCCCCTGCTATGCAGGTGGCTGACCGCAGCCACGTGTTCAACATGCTTGACGGCGGTGAGTTGCGCCGTGTGATCGAGCAGGAGCGTCCGGATCACATCATTCCCGAGGTGGAGGCAATTGCCACCGACGTGCTGGTTGAGCTTGAGAACGAGGGCTTCAGCGTGACTCCGACCGCGCGCGCCGCCAGGTTGACAATGAACCGCGAGGGAATCCGCCGTCTGGCAGCCGAGGAGCTTGGCATTCAAACGTCGCGCTATCGTTTTGCGTCGACCCGTGAAGAGTTTGAGGCTGCAGTGGCCGAAATCGGTCTGCCGTGTGTGGTCAAGCCGATCATGAGTTCGAGTGGCCACGGCCAGAGCACCGTGCGCACCGTCGACCAGATCGAAGCAGCATGGAAGGAAGCCCAGGAGGGAGGCCGGGCCGGAGCCGGCAGGGTGATAGTGGAAGGTTTTGTGGACTTTGACTATGAGATCACGCTGCTGACTGTGCGTTCATGCTCAGGTACGGCATTTTGCGAGCCGGTTGGCCACGTTCAGGTCAACGGCGACTACCGTCAGTCGTGGCAGCCTCAGCCCATGAGCCCAGCGGCGCTTGAAAGCGCGCGCAGCATTGCGGCGCGCGTCACCGAAGCGCTTGGCGGCTATGGAATCTTTGGTGTCGAACTGTTTGTGAAGGGCGACGAAGTGATTTTTTCGGAAGTGTCGCCTCGTCCGCACGACACCGGTATGGTGACAATGATCTCGCAGGATCTGAGCGAATTCGCCCTTCATGCCCGCGCAGTGCTCGGCTTGCCGGTTCCGTCAGTCAGGTTCTATGGCCCGTCGGCATCGCATGCTGTTGTGGTGGAAGGCACTGGCACAGACGTTGAGTTCGGCAATCTGGAACAGGTTTTGGCCGAGGAGGGCACTCAGATGCGCATTTTCGGTAAACCCGAAGTCAAGGGACACCGGCGCATGGCCGTGATTCTGGCCACGGGCGACAGCGTTGACGACGCTCGCGCCAAGGCTGCCCGCGCTGCTGCCAGACTGAGCGTCAGCGTCAAGTAAATAACCAAGAGTTTACATACATTACATTATATTTATATATTTATATGGAATTAAACACCATTTTCACCGATGGCGTATGGTCCAAAGAGATTAACGTCAGTGACTTCGTGAGCCAGAACATCGCTCCCTACACAGGTGACGCATCGTTCCTGCAAGGCCCCACCGAACGCACCAAAGCTGTTTGGACCAAGTGCCTCCAGGCGCTGGAAGAAGAGCGCCAGAACAATGGAGTGCGCTCGATCGACGCCGAAGTGATCTCGACAATCACCTCTCACAAGGCCGGATATATCGACCGGGAGAACGAACTGATTGTCGGCCTCCAGACAGATGAACTTCTGAAGCGTGCCATCAAACCGTTCGGCGGCATCAAGGTCGTGGAGAAAGCATGTAAGGAAAACGGAGTGGAATTACCCGAGAAAGTCAAGGATATTTTTGCCCACTATCGCAAGACTCACAACGACGGTGTGTTTGACGTCTATACCGATGAAATTCGCCGTTTTCGTTCGCTGGGCTTTCTGACCGGTCTGCCCGACAACTATGCCCGCGGCCGCATCATCGGCGACTATCGTCGTCTGGCCCTCTATGGCACAGACCGTCTGATCGAAGCCAAGCAGCAGGATTTGCGCAACATCACCGGTCCGATGACCGACGCCACAGTGCGCCTGCGCGAGGAAGTAGCCGAGCAGATCAAGGCTCTGCGTGAAATCGCTGTGATGGGCGAGTATTATGGTCTTGACCTGACCAAGCCGGCCACCAGCGCACAAGAGGCCGTGCAGTGGGTGTATATGGCCTATCTGGCAGCTGTCAAGGAACAGGACGGAGCCGCCATGTCGCTCGGTAACGTAAGTTCCTTCCTCGACATCTTCATTGAATACGATCTGGCCCACGGCAATATCGACGAAGTCTTTGCCCAGGAGCTTATTGACCAATTCGTGATCAAGCTGCGCATGGTGCGTCATCTGCGCATGTCGTCATATAACGATATCTTCGCCGGCGACCCGACCTGGGTGACCGAAGCACTTGGCGGACGTTTCAACGACGGCCGTATCAAGGTGACAAAGACTTCGTTCCGCTTCCTGCAGACGCTCTATAACCTCGGTCCCAGTCCCGAACCTAACATGACTGTGCTCTGGAGTCCCGAGCTGCCCGAAGGCTTCAAGGATTTCTGTGCCAAGGTCAGCGTCGACACCAGCTCGATCCAGTATGAGAACGATAATCTGATGCGTGAAGTGCGCGGATGCGACGACTATGGTATCGCATGCTGTGTGAGCTATCAGGCCATCGGCAAGCAGATCCAGTTCTTCGGCGCCCGCGCCAATCTGGCCAAGGCTCTGCTTCTGGCCATTAACGGAGGCCGCTGTGAAAACACAGGCACGGTTATGGTCAAGGGCATTCCGGTGCTGACTTCGGACACACTGAAATTCGAAGAGGTTATGGCCAACTACAAGAAAGTGCTCAGCGAGGTGGCCAGAGTCTACAACGAGGCGATGAACATCATCCACTATATGCACGACAAGTACTACTATGAAAAGGCCCAGATGGCGCTGGTCGACACCAATCCCCGCATAAATCTGGCCTATGGTGTGGCAGGACTGTCAATCGCCATCGACTCGCTGTCGGCCATCAAGAACGCCAAGGTAACTGCACGCCGCAATGAAATCGGTCTGACCGAGGGCTTCGATATTGAGGGCGAGTTCCCCTGCTTCGGCAATAATGACGACCGTGTGGACCATCTCGGCGTGGACCTTGTGTATTATTTCAGCGAGGAGCTTAAGAAGCTGGCCGTCTACAAGAACGCCCGCCCGACGCTGTCGCTGCTGACAATCACGTCGAATGTGATGTATGGCAAGAAGACAGGCGCTACTCCCGACGGACGCGCCAAGGGCGTGGCCTTCGCTCCGGGTGCCAACCCGATGCACGGCCGCGACAAAAATGGTGCGGTGGCATCGCTCAGCTCGGTGGCCAAACTGCGTTATCGCGACAGCCAGGACGGCATCTCCAACACCTTCAGCATCATCCCTAAATCACTTGGCCCGACAGACGAAGAGCGTGTGGAGAACCTTGTGACTATGATGGACGGTTACTTCACGAAAGGCGCTCACCATCTGAACGTCAACGTGCTCAACCGCGAGATGCTGATGGACGCCATGGAGCATCCCGAGAAGTATCCGCAGCTCACCATCCGCGTGAGCGGCTATGCGGTCAATTTCGTGAAACTGAGCCGCGAGCATCAGCTTGAGGTGATCAGTCGCTCGTTCCATGAGTCAATGTAAAGATGCATAGATGATCAAAGTACATTCATACGAAAGTATGGGAACATTCGACGGGCCGGGTCTCCGGCTCGTCGTTTTCCTGCAAGGATGCCCGTTCCGCTGCCTTTATTGCGCTAATCCCGACACGATCGGGACCGACGGCGGCAAGCTGACCCCGCTGGACGAGATCCTGGCCATGGCCGTCGACCAGAAACCATTCTTCGGCCGCCGCGGCGGCATCACCTTTTCAGGCGGAGAGCCGACAGTGCAGGCCGCCGCTCTGCTGCCGCTGTTCAGGAGGCTGCATGAGAATGGCATACACATCTGTCTGGACACCAACGGCGCCATTCGCTCTGACGAGGTCGACGCCCTGCTGGCCGAGACAGATCTGGTGATGCTCGACGTCAAGCAGTTCAATCCAGAGCGTCACCGCGCCCTGACCGGACGTGACAATGGCGCGACCCTTGCCACCGCCCGCTGGCTCATGGAGCATGACAGGCCGATGTGGCTGCGCTATGTGCTGGTGCCTGGAGTCAGCGACTATGTCGAAGATATCGAGGCTCTTGGCGAGGCTCTTGGCGGATATGGCAACATTGAGAGGGTGGAGATCCTGCCTTATCACACGCTGGGTGTTCACAAATATGAGGCGATGGGGCTGGAATATAAGCTGAAAGACACGCCAAAGAACACTCCGGAGCAACTCGAGGCCGCCAGAGTGCTGTTTGAACGCTATTTCTCCGGCAAGGTTGTGGTCAACTGAACTTTCCGGCAACGGCCCGCGTTTTCTTCCCAGACAAACTATATTAAGTCAAGTAAGATATGAAGAAAACGGAAAATTCCAGATTATGGATTATTGTCGGGATCGTTGTGTTCATCGTGTTGCTGTTTTTGTGGCTTTCAGAGGCTATTTCGGTCGGTGACACCGACGTAAATGCAACGGAAGCTATTGCTTATTTCAGTAATATTGCATAACTTTGCGTATCTACAAACCTCATAACTGAAAAATTTAGACATGGAAACCAACCAAGAACTTCTGGCTCAGGTGCGTGCCAAAGCCACTGAATGGCTGGGCGAGGGCTACGACGCCGAAACCCGCGCTGAAGTGAAGCGTATGCTTGAAGCCGAAGATCCTTCCGAACTTATCGAGTCGTTCTATCGCGATCTGGAATTCGGCACCGGCGGCCTGCGCGGCATCATGGGTGTCGGTTCTAATCGCATGAACCGCTATACGGTGGGCGCGGCCACACAGGGCCTCGCCAATTATCTGAAGGAAGCGTTTGCCGAACTGCCGCAGATCAAGGTGGCTGTCGGACATGACGTGCGCAACAATTCGCGTCTGTTTGCCGAAATTGTTGCTGACGTATTCTCGGCCAACGGAATCAAGGTCTATCTGTTTGACTCGTTCCGTCCCACTCCTGAATTGTCATATGCCATCCGTGAGCTCGGATGTCAGAGCGGTGTCAATATCACCGCCAGCCACAATCCCAAGGAATATAACGGCTACAAGGCATATTGGGCCGATGGAGCGCAGATCATCGCTCCGCACGACGTCAATATCGTGAACCGTGTGGCCTCTATCACACCCGCCGACATCAAATTCGGCGGTGACAAGAATCTGATCGAGATTATCGGCGAGGAGATCGACCGCAAGTATCTCGACGCTATCAAGGGTCTGCAGCTCAGCCCTGATCTGGTCAAGAAATACAGCGATCTGAAGATTGTCTACACTCCGATCCATGGCACCGGTGTGGATCTGGTGCCTGCCTCGCTGAAGAATTATGGCTTCACCAACATAATCCACGTGCCGGAACAAGACGTGCCCAGCGGAGATTTTCCCACAGTGGAGTCGCCTAATCCCGAGGTGCCTTCGGCCATGGCCATGGCAATAGCCAAGGCAAAGGAGACCGACGCCGATATCGTGATGGCCTCCGATCCCGATGCCGACCGTATCGGCTGCGTCATGCGCAATGCAAATGGTGAGTATGTGCTCATCAACGGCAACCAGATCGTGATGATCCTTCTCAACTATATCATCACGCGCAGCAAGGAGCTTGGTCGTCTCGACGGCAATGAGTTCATCGTGAAGACCATCGTGACCACCGAAACCATTAAGTCCATCGCCGACCGCGCCGGCATCAGGATGTATGACTGCTATACCGGCTTCAAATGGATCGCTGCCGTGATCCGCGACAATGAGGCCACCGCGCGCTATCTTGGCGGCGGCGAGGAGAGCTATGGCTTCCTGGCCGAGACCTTCTGCCGTGACAAAGACGCTGTCAGCGCCATCTCGCTCATGGCCGAAGCATGTGCGTGGGCCAAGGAAAACGGAATGGACTTCGGACAGATGCTCGCCCAGATCTATGTGGCCAACGGATTCTCCCGTGAAGAGGGTATCTCGGTGGTTCGTCCGGGCAAGAGTGGTGCTGAAGAGATCGTGGCCATGATGAAAAACTTCCGCGCCAACCCTCCAAAGAGCTTAGGCGGAAGCCCTGTCACCGTAGTCAAGGACTATGCCGATCTCAACATGACGGATGTGGCCACCGGAGCAGTGTCGAAGATGGATATGCCCACCACGAGCAACGTGCTGCAGTATTTCACTGCCGACGGTTCGAAAGTGTCTATCCGTCCGTCGGGAACTGAGCCTAAGATCAAATTCTATATCGAGGCAAAGGCTCCCATGGCTTCGGCTGCCGACTATGATGTCGCCGACTCGGCTGCCCGCGTCAAGATCAACGCCATCAAGGCAGATCTCGGTATCTGATATATGTGAGATTTACGATTCAGACCAACATAGTCAGTCATCAGTCCTTGACGGGATCTGGTGACTGGCTTTTTTATGCCGGACCAGAAAGATGCTGACCTCATATAGAATCCACATCGGCAGTGACACTATGATCAGAGTGAACACATCAGACGTCGGAGTGATGATTGCGGCGATGATCAGGATTATGACTATGGCGTGACGGCGATAGCGGCGCATGAAGCTGTCGGTCAGAAATCCGAGTCGTCCGAACAGCCAGCACAGCACCGGCATCTCGAAGACAATGCCCATGGCCAGACACATCATGGTGAGAGTGCTGACATAGGATTGCAACGAGATCATGTTTGTGACTTCGCCACTCACCTGATATGTGCCGAGAAACCTGAAGGTCAGCGGAAAAATCAGGAAGTAGCTCAGCAGGACTCCGGCCATGAACATGACATAGCCGCCTCCGACCACCTTCAGCGCATATTTTCGCTCGTCGGCATATAGTGCCGGGGAAACGAATCTGAAGAGCTGATAGAGGATATAGGGCGAGGCACACAGGAGTCCGGCACACATGGCTGTCTTCATGTGGATGATGAACTGCTCGGCCAGCCCCGTGTTGATCAGCATGACAGAGAAGGAGGCCGGATGTTCCGCTTCTGAAAAAACGGATCCGACGCGGGAGAGCATACTGTATGTTATGAAGCCGGCATCTTTCGGTGCGAGCACCACTGCAAACAGTTCGTCCTTGAACAGAAACGCCACAATGCCGAAGAGCACGGTCACGGCCGTTGTTTTCAGCAGAGCGGAGCGCAACTCGTCAAGATGTTCCCAGAAACTCTGGTTGTCCGAGTTGTCCGGCATTTCAGTCTTTTTTGTCGGAAGAAGGAGTGTCTTTTACTTCTTTTTCAATTTCATTCATGCCTTCCTTGAATGACCGCACTCCCTTGCCGAGGCCTTTCATCAGTTCAGGAATTTTTTTGCCGCCGAAAAACAGCAGCACCACAAGGGCGATTACAAGGATTTCTGACATTCCGAGTCCGCCGATAAGCAACAGATTGTTCATATGTTGTTCCGTGTAGTTAAATTTAACGTTTGAGCATCAGGTTTATAGCGCACCATCCTCCGAATACCTGTAGCGCCATGCCAGGAAGACCGATGCGGAGGTCCTGCAATGCCAGACGGAGGTCGTTAGTTAGAATCCATTCGCCGATGGTGCCGGCTGTCTGATATCCGGCCACGACGGCGATCAGCAGTTTGAGCGAGGCTTTTTCATATTTTGAGGCTGCGATTCCCGCAAGCATGGCCAGAAGGATTGATTTCAGGAGAATTGCCGGGAGCACGGCTGGAGCCGGCATACCGAACAGCCAGGAATTGACGAGCGGGGAGGCGATGGCTGTGATCAGCCCCATGCGCCAGCCATATTTGTATGCGCCTATAAGGGTGAAAAAGTATATTGGTAGCCAGGTGACGCCGCCTTGCGGGATCAGATGGAAAAGCTGGGGGAGAATGATGTTTCCTGCAATGAACAGCGTGGCGGTTATATATGTTCTGATGTCGTTGTATTTTAAGGAGTAGAGCTGAGAAGTTGTCTGCATTGTCGTTGTTTCGTTATTGTTTTACTGATGAGAGAAAGCTGGTTATAAGCGGCAAGCATTCGTCAGGGGTAGCGCATGCGCGGCATAGTTGTTCGACGGGGCAGATGCCGTCGCCGCTGCGGTTGATTATGTCGGGCACTTCCGAGCCGAAAGACACCGGAATTCCTTCTGATTTCAGCAGAGTGAGGGCATGTGAGCTTATGACGTGGCCGAACACTTCCGACACTTTGCCGAGTGCCATTATGGCGGCGGCACCTTTTCCGATGACTTTGTCGGCCACCGATGAGCCATGAAGCAGTCCGGGATTGTCGGATAGCAGAGAGTGAAGATCGGATATGCCTCTGCCGTCGAACGTGTATGTCGTTCCGCCGTTTTCAACCACCAGTGAGTGGCCTCCGTCAAGCAGCAGTCCGATCAGTTTCGAATCAATCATAGAGTGTTCTGTTTCAGCTGTTCAACGAAATTATCGATGCGTTGCATCTGGGTCGGAATGTCGATGCTCTGCGGGCAGTGTGACAGGCATTGGCCGCATCCGATGCAGTGGCTGGCCTGGCGCAGGCGCGGCACGCTGCGGTCATACCCGATCAGGAATGCCCTGCGGGCTTTTCTATATTCCGGGCTTTGTGATGATGCCGGCACGTTGCCTTCGTTGATGCATTTGTTGTAGTGAGAGAAGATTCCCGGTATGTTTATGCCATAGGGGCACGGCATGCAGTATTGGCATGATGTACACGGCACTGATTGATAACGGATCATGATCTGGGCGGTGTCTTCCAGCAGTTTCATCTCCTCGTCGTCGCACGGTTCGAGCGGAGAGTATGTGCTGATGTTGTCCTGCAGGTGTTCCATGTATGTCATACCGCTCAGCACGGTGAGCACGTTGGGGAACGATCCGGCGAATCTGAACGCCCATGAGGCGATGCTGTCGTCGGGGCGTCTTTGTTTCAGCCGGCCGTTCAGGTGTTCGGTGAGCGATGTCAGCCTTCCGCCTAAGAGTGGTTCCATCACGATGGCCGGAATTCCGAGCTTGTCCAGTTCGCCATACAGGTATTCGGCATTGAAGTTCATTCCGGATGCGTGGCGGAAGTCGACATAGTTGAGCTGGATCTGGACGAAGTCCCATTTGAATTCATCGTGTCGCGACAGCAGATAGTCGAATACTTTGACGTCGCCGTGATATGAGAATCCAAGGTTGCGTATGCGTCCGGCCTTGCGTTCTTCGAGCAGAAAGTCAAGCAGGCCGTTATCGAAGAATCGCTCCATCAGCAGCGGCATTCCGCTTCCGCCTCCGACGATGTGCAGCAGGTAGTAGTCAAAATAGTCCGTCTGCAGGTCTTCAAATGATTTTCTGTACATTTTCACCGAAGCGTCATACAGTTCCTGTGGCGACAGTCCGTTGCCGGCCAGTCTGTGGTTTGACATTTTGGTGGCCAGATAATAGGATTCGCGCGGATGGCGGGCGAGGGCTGTTCCGGTGGCTTTTTCGGACAGTCCGCGGCAATATGGCGGCGCAGTGTCGAAATAGTTCACTCCATTGGCCAGGGCATGGTCCACCAGGTCGTTGACGGCGTCCTGGTCAATGATCTCTTCGGAGTTTCCGTCGGCGGTTTTTTCGGTCTTTGTCGGCCATCGCATACATCCGTAGCCCAACAGTGAGACTTTGTCGCCGGTGGTCGGGTTTGTCCGATATGTCATTTCTCCGTTTTTCTGTTCGGGAGATGTCTTGCGGGCGTTGTTCACGTCGCATCCGGCCAGAGCGAGTCCGGTGACCGAGGCGCCGATGCCGAGTCGCTTCAGGAAGTCTCGGCGGTTGATGTTTTGGTTCATGTCAGAGGGTGGGGGCTTGGTCAAATGTTTCGGTGGAGTGCATGGCCTTCGACATAGATGGCGCTGAACGGGCGTGACGGGCAGAGGTTTTCGCAGGCTCCGCATCCGATGCACCGTTCGGTGTCGACCACCGGAATTTTTGGCGAATTTTCGTTGTCGGCATCCGACGGCACCATTGTGATCGCTCCCGCAGGGCAGTGGCGGGCGCAGTTTCCGCACTCAACTCCGTCGGTGAGCGGCACGCAGTTTTCTTTTATCCAGACGGCATGGCCTATCTGGATTGCTGATTTTTCAGCTGCGGTAACGGGCGATATGGCGCCTGAGGGACACACCTCGGAGCATCGGGTACATTCCGGTCGGCAATAGCCGCGTTCGTATGACGATTCTGGTTGCATGAGAGAGTCCAGGCCGGACGATGGTCTGAGCACTCCGTTCGGGCAGACCGAGACGCAGAGCTGGCAGGCGGTGCAGTGTGAAGTCAGGTGTCTGATGCTTTTCGCTCCCGGAGGCACGATTCTGGTTTTTCGTGTCGGAATCTTTTTGTCAGAGATGGCGGCAAGTCCGCCGTCGATGATTTTTTCCTGTGCTTTCGTGGCAGCGGTTGCCGCCACAGTTGCCGATACGGCCAAGAAACGGCGTCGAGAACTGTCGGCAGGTTTGTTATCGTCAGCAGCAGTCGCAAAGTTGTGTCGGCGAGTATATGATATGGCGCCCTGATGACATTTGCCAATGCAGTCGAAGCAGGTTACGCATCGTGTGTAGTCGATGGAGTGTGTCTTGCTGTCGATGCAGGATGCCTTGCAGTTTCTGGCGCAGAGTCCGCAGCTGTTGCATCTGGAGGTGTCGATTACCGGTTTCAGCAGTGAGAAGCGCGCCAGCGCGCCAAGCACTGTCCCGACCGGACAGATGGTGTTGCAGTAGGTCCTGCCGTTGCGCCATGCCAGCATTCCGATGGCGACGAGGGTCACAATAGCCACAGCAAGCGTGATTGTGCTTCTGAGCCATACGTCGACGCTGTAGAAAGCATAGCTGTCATGTGTTTCGGACCATTTGGCCAGCAGGTTGTTGCCCCATTGCCATATCGGCGCCAGAAGGCTCTGGGCTATGCGTCCGTAGGCGCTGTATGGAGCCAGCAGTGCAACCAGCGAGGCTATGCCGGCGATGATCGCCGCGATCATCAGGGCCAGCATTGTGTAGCGTAGCGGATTTTTTGCGCGGGAATATGAGTAGCGGTTTTTTTTGCTTTTGCGGCCCAGCCATCCGAAGCAGTCCTGCATTATGCCGAGCGGGCATATCACCGAGCAGTATATGCGGCCGAAAATCAGGGTCAGTGCGACAAGGGCAGCGATGACACCGACATTGAGGGCCAGAAGAGCCGGCAGGAACTGGATCTCTGCCAGCCATCCAAGCCAGGTGTGAATTGTTCCCGAAAAGTCGAGAAACAGCAATGTCACGAGAGTCAGCGTGATCAGTGCGACGATGGTTCTTGTTTTACGCAGCATGAGAGCAACAGAGGTTATCAGTCGTATTTAGCAGGTTACAAATTTAGTCAATTTTTCTGATATTACACATTTGTGGTATGTATAAAAAAACAAGAGCATGGCGGAGAATAATCCGTCAGCTCTTGTTGTAGTCGCCGATCCTGCTTCAGAAGCGGATCACCATTTCTGCCACCAGGCGGTCGGAGTCGCCGACGGCGGGAGTGTGGTCCGAGTGGTAGAGATATTTCTCATAGTTAAGCCTGATGTCGACGTGCATCATTTTGAAGGCATATGTCAGGGTGGAGCCGACTGTGATGCGGTTGCGGGCAGCCTGTTCGGTCGGCTGTTCGGTCAGTTCATAGTGGCGGGTCATGCCGTCCCAGCGTCCTTGCACCGACCATCGGTTGAATCCACCCCAGCTGACGTTTTTGTGCCAGTCGGCAAATGCCATCCAGGAGTGGGCCGGGTCGTATCGGTCGTTGCAGTAGTGCTTATACATGTATTCTCCGGCAACCAGCCAGTTGCTGTTTTGCCATAGCAGGGCGCCGTCGATCAGGTTTGCGCGCTGTGCATATGGCTTTATGGAGGCATATGAAGCCGAGATGGTGAATCCGGCCCCGAGCGCCCATGAAGCCTTGCCGGCCACGGCCACGGTGTTTGACCATCCGCTCTGGCGTGTGATCGTGGCGGGATTGAATGCGCCGAATTCGAGCGTGAGCGGGGTTTTGGGCAGTGTGTAGGCCAGTCGTGCGCCGACGGCGCGGTAGTTCATTACCTGCTTGCCCATGAACGAGCGGTTGGCGAAGATGTAGTTCTGAGGTGCGCGGAATGTTTCGACGCCGAAGGGCATGCGGAATTGTCCGGCGCGGAAGTTCAGTCCTTTGCAGATGTCGAGTTGACCATATGCGTCGAGAATCTTCATTGTGCCGCAGTCGCTCAGGTCAGTCTGCACGAAGTAGTGTGCCCAGGAGGCGGCGTTGCCCTCCATTGTGAGGCGCGCGTTGCGCACCTGGAATCGCTGGTCGCCTTCGCGGGTGTCCATTTCCCAGCGGGCGCGCACCGCGCCGTGAAATTTAGGCTTGTAGTCGACCGTCGCCTCTTCGGCAGCCATGGCGCTGACCGGCAGGCATGCCGCCATCAGTGCGATTATAGTATGTTTCATGTTTGTGAAAATTTTAGAGTATGCCGTTCGAACCGCAGAAAATCAATACAAGATAGCCGAGTACAAGGCCCACTATACCCATGATCACGCCGGTGCGCACCATATCTTTCTGTTTGATAAAGCCGGTTGCGTCGGCCAGGGCGTTGGGCGGGGTGGATATCGGCAGGATCATGGCCAGCGACGAGCTTACGGCCACACCGATGAGCAGAGTGGAGATTCCGCCGAGTCCGGCAAGCTGGCTTTCCATTGACGATCCGGCGATGGCGAGAATCGGCACGAACAGGGCGGCAGTGGCTGTGTGTGAGATAAAGTTGGCCATCAGCCAGCAGATCAGGCCCGAGCCGATGATGACCATGAGCGGTGACCATGATGCGAATGGGATGGATTCGATCATGTGGCTTGCCAGGTGGCTCTGGTTCAGCGCCACTCCGAGTGCGAAAGCTCCGGCGATCATCCAGAGGATGCTCCAGGAGATCTCTTCGAGATCGCGTTTGGTGATGACTCCGGCAATGCAGAGCACACCGACAGGCAGCATCGCCACCACGTTGGCGTTGACTCCGGTCACGGTGTCGGTCATCCACAGCAGGATCGTGACGGCAAATGTGATGTAGACCACGATGTTGCGCCAGTCGCTCTTGTGGTGATCCTCAATTACGAGGTTGATGGTTTTCTGCTTGAACGGGAAGAGGGTGCGCAGCACCACCCAGGCGATGAGCAACAGCAGGATTGTCAGCGGCACCATCACGAGCATCCACTGTCCGAAGCCGATGCCGAGGTTCATGCCGTCAGGGTCGTTGAGATATTTCAGTGCGATTGCGTTGGGGGGAGTGCCGATAGGGGTGCCCATTCCGCCGATGTTGGCGCCGATGGGAATGGCAAGTGCCAGGCCTATCTTGCCTTTGCCGTCGGCCGGCAGCGCTTTCAGCACTGGGGCCAGAAATGTGAGCATCATGGCGGCGGTGGCGGTGTTGGATATAAACATGGAGAAGAGGGCTGTGACCAGGATGAAGCCCAGAAGCACGTTTTCGCTCTTTGTGCCGAAGGGTTTGAGCATGGTTTTGGCCAGTTTGACGTCCAGTCCGCTTTTGGTGGCGGCGATGGCTATGATGAATCCGCCGATGAAGAGCATGATGGTCGGGTCGGCGAAGCAATGGAGAATGGCTTTATAGTCTATGAGATTGTCAAATTTTGCTCCGGAGGCATCAGTCTGCATGAACCACAGTGCGCTCGACGAGCAACAGAAAAGGAGCAAAACAACGACGACGAGCGAGGTTGTCCAGGCCGGGACGGCGTCAAACAGCCACATCAGGGCTGCAAATCCGAACACTGCGATCACTCGTTGTTCGATTGCATTGACTCCGTTGAGTCCGTAGGTTTCGGCCGGCAGGAACCAGAGCAGAAGTGTCACCGCCACAGCGATGATCACTTTGATGGATTTGGCGCCGATTGGGTTCCGGGTCTTTCGGTGGTTGTGCTTCCAATGATGATATGCTTCAAGCATCGGATAACCGTGAAAGTTCTTGAACATAGGTTTTTAGGGTTAGTTGAAACGAAATGTGAAATGTATTAAAGTTAGCTTAAAAGTGATGCAAAGTTACGTACTTTTGCCGAAATGGCAATCTGCGGGTGCCATTTTCCGACCATTTTCCGACCATTTTCCGACCATTTTCCGACCATTTTCCGAATATTAGGGGTGAGCATATCACGCCTGTTGATACATATAACAAACTGTTGCACGACAGCCATAATCCGGAACGGGCTTTCATCGTGTGAAAGTCATAAAAATGTGGTGACCTCAGCCAAATTTCTGCTGGGTCACCACATCTGTAAACGTGAAGTTTGTGACAAAATACTGAAAGTTATTGAGGTATTTGGTCTTGCAACATTTTAATCTTAGAGTTCTTCCTCATCTTCTATGACTGCGTCGAAGAACTCTTCTTGAGCAAAATCATTTACTATATGAATCAGACGGTTGACTCTATAGTCATTTTCGTCCCATGAGAATATTATTTCTTTCATTTTCGGATCAAATATATAGTGGGCGAAATGAATTTTAGTGTCTTGCCCATTTTCCGAAATTCTGAACTTCTGCGTCACATGCCAGTAAGGCTTCTTGGGCATTTCAAGTGAATAGACCATAGTATAAATCTGTTCCGAGATACTCGCATGTATAGAATCGAGGATTTGTTTGTTCTCGTCGAGCTGCTTTCTTTGTGCTTTCCACTTGTCGCCATTAGTCAATAATTCCATCCATACAGTTGACGCGTTGCCTGTCCAGAGTTGTCTGCTCAGTTGATTTCCTTTAGACTTAAGTCTGTCGTAACCTTCTTCAATCTTTTCCAGGTCGTCATTCACTGTGCATAGTTCATCGGCAAGGGCTATGATGTCTGGATTAGTCATCCACAGGTCGCGAAGAGTATCGACTTCTGTTGATATTTTTTCGTAACTCTGGTAGTTGTCAATGGTTTCAAAGAGATGTTTTTCAATAACATCCTCTGCTTTGTTTTTTCTTCGTTCTGCTGTGTCGCATTGCACAAAGCACATGCCAAGAAGCGCACATGCCATCAAATTAAATAAACGCATATTAAAATCTATATTTAAAATTTCCTTCCAATACAAGTTGTTCCCATTCTTTAAAATCTTTCAACGATGCATATGAAACATCTATTGGCATATCTTTTTCAAATTGCACGATAAAGATGTATGTCTTTGGCTCATAATTGTCAGCATTAAACGGTGTTACTATGTTAAACCTTGTTGTCTTTTGGGGTGGTCTGACCGTTTTTGCCACCAAGGCTACATCGCAATTACTACTCAACAGTACAACATCTTGAGTGTGTCTTATCGAGTACAACGCGCTGAAATCAGTAATGCTTAATAACGAGCCTTTTTTTGTTTTTACGGTCACTTTCCCATCTGTAGTCGATATGTGTTTGACTTTGTCGGCCATCGGTTTTGATTTTTCATTGAACTCACAACGATTCAATGCTAGACTGCACAACGATTTTCTTCTTTCTCTATCCTTAAATTCCTCATAAACTTCCAATTGTTTTTTCTCGTATTTTTTATCAGCTAACCTCGGACTTATCCACCCATTTTCATATGGATGAGAAATAAGGTTTGCGCAAACAGAATCTTTTGGTAAATAATAGCAATTTTTCTGAATGGAGGCTTCTGGAGAATTCGCCCATTGATTTTGAATTTCTTGTTCCCAAAGTTGTTCTGTTTCAAGTTGAGTAACATCTTCTCTTCCTTCAAATTTTTCGTTATATAATTTTACCCAATCAGTCTTATCATTGGGATTGAAATTATACTTGGCAATGTCACCATATTTTATGACATACCACTTGGGGCCTTCTGTTGAACCTTGAAGCAGAAGCACAACTCTCAAGTCAGATGATAACAGATTTCCTATTCCATTCATAAGATCCGTTCCATTATGTCTATATGGGAATGTTACGTTGTCAATGCTTTCACCATCTGAAAATACAAAAGAGTAGGTTTCTCCATCGGTTCGAAATGACCGTAATGTATCGTGATCTTCTTTGTTTCGGTTTGGAATAAAATTATCTGCATAACCCATCAGACATTCCATAAAGTGTATTTTATGGTGTTCGACAATACTATCGGAAAGTGCTCGACCTTTGTTCTGAAGACTATCTTCTATAATCTTGATTCTTTCTCGTTCTGCATCTTGATGAGCAATAATTTCTTCCGGCGACATATATGTAATGACACGTTTAGTATAGGACGTTGATTTATTGCCATGTTTGTCACATGTGTATTTTTCGATCCAGTTACCTTGTTCATCATAAGTGTATGTCCACTTTTGTTCATCTTTACCTACTTCAACTTTACTAGCTAAATTATTCCCAAGTATACCTTTTTCACCCTTCGCAATCAAGTTCCCGTGAGTGTCATATTTAAAATATGTTGTAAATTCTCCTAATAAAGGCGCGATTACAACCTTTTTTTCAAGCCTATTGGCTTTATTAAAGGTAAACACATTAACCATACCTTTATCGTTAGTTGCAAATTCATTGCCCTCTTTAGCAAAAGTAATTTTTTTATTGCTTTCATAATAATATTCTCCACTATAGCCTTTGGCATTATACTTGAATATCTGGCGGGATTCGATAATATTTTCGGCATATTCCTGAAGCGATTTTGTAACAGATATGATTCTATACAAGGAATCATATTCTGTCACACTTGTGTGTATTTGGAGAGGGCTGTTCTGTTCACGACTTTTTATTATAACAGTATCGTTATTAAATATGTAACGAGTATTGGCATTGCCGGATTTAACATAACTGTAGCGGCCTTTATCGTCATATACAATACTATCTGTGGTGACCTCTTCAATATTAACAATCTCACCAAAGGACGTGACAGGAGTAACGCTCTTGGTAACGACAGAAAGAACTGAACCTTTAATATCATCAGCCTCTTTGGTGTATTCTTTTTGAATCTGATGCAGAGTCTTTACCGATCGTGCATTAGATGGTGTTGTTACAGCAAGTAGCAATAACATTATGCAAATGTTGCGATAAGTAGATTCGAAAATCCGATATATTATAGTTTTCATAGCTCTGTTTTTATTACTTTATGCCACCACTCCCATGAGTAGGCTGTGGACGGGTGGTACACCCATAGCACTCGTGTTTCTTTACCGTTGGCCAGCTGGTAATATCCGTTCCGAACCTCGTAGCTATCGATTGTCAGGCTGGCGCCTTCACGCCAACGCTCTCCACTTGGAAGGTTGTTGTACATGCGGGTTACTCCCCACACAATTATAAGTTCAGGCTGAAGTTTGTCGATTACTTCAAAAAATGCGTCTGCCGAATTGCGGAAATCTAACCATTCCGGCGATTTACGGCTTTTGTCAACTGCTTTCTGGACATAGTTGTAGAACGCTACGGAGTCCCATATTCGGCTACTTTCGTCGGCTTCTGTCCTATGTCCTACAAGTGACCGTTCAAACTTGCGGAATGTAGGAGTCCAACTGTCCGAGTGTCCCTGTTGCAACAACTCAATACAATTGGAGGAGGTGAAGTCGGCACATTCGTCGGCATCTTCCACTCGCCCGCAGTCTTCACAGCCCCCGTCACACACGTGAGCTTCGCCCAAAACGAGAATCTTTTTGCCGAAAATACCTCCGCTTTCATAATCCTTGCCAATCCAAGGCTTGAAAAAGACATTTTTCATTTTTTGTTTTATCGCCGCGGTCATCCTCTCGTTGGCGTTTGTTGTAGGTACGAAAAAAAGCGTAGGAATCTGTATCTGTTACCGTCCTACCAATCGAGGCTTCTCGCATTGCCTTGTCAAAGTCGGACGGCAACGCAGAAGCCCACGCTTGTATATGCAATCAATGCGTCCGGCTA
>CAMWTI010000014.1 GCA_947177135.1 uncultured Porphyromonadaceae bacterium
GATGGGCGGTCGCGGTTCAGGCGAATTTTCAGGAACTTTCGGTGACACCGTGCTGACTCCGGTGGGCCGCATCGCCGTCTATGCCACCCGCAATTTCGATTCTGAATGGCAGGGATGCAGCGTCAGATACTCGTTCAGTTCGGTGGCGGTGTGTGCGCGCACCTACTGCGAAAATCTCAATGCCGAATATGACGAAGAGTCAGGTTCGGTTATCACGCTCAGCATTATCAGCAATTCGGAACAGAAGGCCGACGACGTTCTTAGGGGCATTGTCGAGGCCTACAACGAGCGTTGGATAAACGATCGCAACAAGATCGCGATGTCGACATCGCAGTTCATCGAGGAGCGTCTCGGCAACCTCGAGAGCGAGCTGACTGCCGTGGAGGGCAATATTACCGAATATCAGAGCCGTCATGCCATTGTGGACATGGAGGCCGTTTCGTCGATGTATCTGCAACAGAGCATGGAGAACCGGCGCGCGCTTGAGGATCTGGCTCAGGAGATCGCCGCCGCGCGTTATGTCAAACGTGAGCTGGCAGGCGACGACATCACCAGGCTGTTGCCGGCCATGGCCGACTTCGGCGCCGGAGCGCCGATCCACGATATGGTCAAGTCATATAACGAAATGGTGGTCGACAGGAATCTCCGGTTGCAGTCGATGGATCCTGAAAGTCCGCTGCTGGTGAAGAAGACAGCTGCCATAACTGAAATGCGCCAGGCTATCGTCGAGTCGCTTGACCAGACTCTGGCCATACTCAATGAACGCTTTGCGGCGTTGCAGCTGATTGACTCGGGCAACCGCCACCGCCTGTCGGATGCGCCTGGTCAGAGCCGCTATCTGATGAGCGAGGACCGCAAGCAGAAGGTGATGGAGTCGCTCTATGTCTATCTGCTTCAGCGTCGCGAGGAAAATCAGCTGTCGCAGGCGTTTACGGCCTACAACACCCGAATGGTCACCGATCCATACGGCAATCCCGGCCCGACTTCGCCCAACACGCGCAACGTCCTTCTGATCGCTTTTGTGTTTGCACTGCTGATACCAACGGTTATAATATACGTTCGCGAGATCACTAACACCAAGGTGCGCTGTCGCGATGATCTTAACGTGCTCTCCGTGCCATATGTCGGCGAGATTCCTCACGTGGCCGATGCCGGCCGCGGCAAGCGCGACACCTCCCATATGACAGCCCGCGAGGTCATGGTGCGTCCGCATTCAGGCGACATTGTCGACGAGGCTTTCAGAATGGTGCGCACTAATATCGAGTTCATGGGGCGTCGTGATGCCGATCATAGCGACGTTCTCATGGTTGTCAGCCTGGTGCCCGGTTCCGGCAAGACTTTTATCTCGCTGAATCTGGCCGCCACTTTCGCGATCAAGAATAAGAAAGTGTGTCTTGTCGACATGGACCTGCGCAAAGGCACCCTCTCGCAGACCGTCGGCGCCCCGCGTTCGGGCCTGACTGACATTCTGGTCGGCGACGCCCGTCTTGATGACGTGATTGTCCGCGACATAAGCGGAATCGCCGGCTTCGACATCCTACCCGAAGGCACCGTGCCTCCTAATCCGACTGAATTGCTGTTTTCGCCCAGAGTCAAAGAGGTGATCGACGAGCTTCGCCGCCGCTATGACTATGTGTTGCTTGACTGTCCGCCGGTCGAAGCGGTGGCCGACGCCAAGGTGCTCAACAAATTCGCCGATATGTCGGTATTCGTGGTGCGCGCCGGTTTGCTCGACCGCAGCAACCTCGCCGTCATCCAGGAGTATTATGAGACCAACCGCTTCAACAACATGGCGCTGGTGCTCAATGACACGCAGGAGATTCACGGTGTCTATGGCCGTTATGGCTATGGAGCCGCCTATGGCAATTATATCAGCAAACGCAAAAAGAAGAAATGATGAAAGGAATCGTGCTGGCTGGAGGTAGCGGCACCCGGCTTTATCCTGTCACGCGTTCGGTCAGCAAGCAACTGCTGCCGGTCTATGACAAACCGATGGTCTATTATCCGCTGTCGGTGCTGATGCATGCCGGCATACGCGATGTGCTTCTCATTTCCACGCCCGCAGATCTTCCCTCGTTCCGCCGGTTGCTGGGCGATGGCGCCGACTTCGGTCTGCGTTTATCGTATGCCGAGCAGCCCCGCCCCGAGGGTCTGGCCCAGGCGTTTATAATCGGCCGGGAGTTTATCGGCGCCGATCCTGTGTGTATGGTTCTCGGCGACAATATCTTTCATGGCGCCGGCTTCACTCCTAAGCTCCGCAGCGCCGTCATGGCCGCCGCTCAGGGCCAGGCCACGGTGTTTGGCTATCAGGTTCATGATCCGTCGCGCTACGGTGTGGCCGAATTTGATTCGGAGGGCAATTGCGTCGGCATCGAGGAGAAACCCGCTGTGCCCAAAAGCAACTATGCCGTTACCGGGCTTTATTTCTATCCGTCGGACGTTGTCGATGTCGCGGCCACTATCACTCCGTCGGCCCGCGGCGAACTGGAGATCACCTCGGTCAATCAGCACTATCTCTCCATGCAGCGCCTGAAGATCCAGCTGCTCGGACGTGGATTCGCATGGCTCGACACCGGCACTCACGAGAGTCTTGCCGAGGCAACAAACTATATTGAGACGATTGAGAAACGCCAGGGGCTTAAGGTCGGTTGCCTGGAGGCGATAGCCTATGTCAATGGCTGGATCACGGCCGAACAGCTGGCCAAGATAGCTGACTCGTTCGGCCAGGCGAACCCTTATGGCGCATATCTGAAACGTCTGCTCACCGACACCACAATAACACATTCTCCACGTACTGACGAATGAACTTCACCGAGACTCCTATCGAAGGACTTGTGATCGTGGAGCCGAGGGTATTCACCGACTCCCGAGGCTGCTTCTTCGAATCGTTTTCGCTTCGTGAATTCCGCCGGGCCACAGGCTTGCACTATATCGACTTCGTGCAGGATAACGAGAGCCACTCCTCGCGCGGAGTGATACGCGGTCTGCACTTCCAGCGCGGAGAGCACGCCCAGGCCAAGCTTGTCAGAGTGACCACAGGCGCGGTGCTTGACGTGGCTGTCGATCTGCGCGACGGGTCGCCTACCTATGGCCGTCACTTCGCCGTCGAGCTGAGTGCCGAAAACAAGCGTCAGCTTTTCATTCCGCGCGGATTCGCCCACGGTTTCTCTGTGTTGAGCGACGAGGCCGTGCTTCAATATAAGGTCGACAACTATTATTGTCCGGAGGCTGAGGACGGTATATCGCCGTCGGACCCCACGCTGGCCATCGACTGGCGCATCGACCCGGCCACCGCCATTCTCTCGCCTAAAGACCTGGCCCTCCCGCTTTTCGGTAATTAAGCCCCGTTCTCCATAGTTGTTAACGGCTTGGCCGCCTCTGCGTTTGAAAATGAGACTACAGAAAAAGCGTCCCGAAGGACGCTTTTTCTATGGTTGCGCGTGAGGCGTTCAGCGCTGCTGTGCGGCGGCCTCGGCTTCGGCCTGCTTGATCATCTGCTCGTTGGCCGAGATGTAGATCTCGACGCGGCGGTTCTGAGCGCGGCCTGCGGCGGTTTCGTTGCTCGCTACATAGTCGCAGAGGGGGCGGCCCTGGGCCACGATGCGGTTGCCGCTCACTCCGGCTTCGATCAGATACTGGCGCACGGCGTTCGCGCGTGCGTCGCTCACTTTCTGGTTCACTGCCAGAGTGCCGGTATTGTCTGTGTAGCCATAGACCTCGACGTTGGTTTCGGGGTTCTGCTGGAGGCTCAGTGCAAACTGGCTCAGGTCGGTGCGGGCGGTGCTGGAGAGTGTGGATCCGTTGGTCGGGAACAGGATTCCGCCGTCGAATGTCACCTTGATGGCCTGCAGGCCGTTGGCGTCGGTCGTGGTTTCGACTTTAGCGTTTTCGATTTCCTTGAGCTGTGCGGCCTGTTTGTCCATCTTCTTGCCGATGAGCATGCCGGCGCCGGCGCCTACCGCAGCGCCGATTGCCGATCCGATACCGGCGCCTTTGCCGCCGCCGATGAGCGCGCCGACTCCTGCGCCTACAGCGGCACCGCCGCCGCCGCCGATGAGTGCTCCTTTTCCGAGATTTGTCATTGATCCGCAACTGCTCAGCATAATTGTGGCGCTAAGCATTGCCGCACCCATGATTTTTGTCTTTTTCATACTTGAATCTTATGTTAAATGTTATAATAAATAGTCAGACGGTTACAAATTTACGAAAAAATTCTTTTATGCAGATAAAATTAGCTAAATTTGCACCACGGAAGTGAACGCACACCGCTAAATAACCACTGCGCGCGTCCGGTTCTGATATGAGCAACCTTAATTTACGCCATAATAACGTCCGGCAGACCTCTTCGGTTTGGTACCATATTGGTGCCATTGTGGCCATTCTGGCCTGGGGGGCATCTTTTATTTTCACAAAGATACTGTTGCCGGTGCTCAATCCGGTTGAAATATATTTGCTGAGATGCGCGATAGCCTATCTTGTGCTGTTGCTGCTTACCAAAGGGCATGTGAAGTCGCATCACTATAGTCATGAGCTGCTGTTTCTGTTCTGTGGCGTGTGCGGCGGATCGGTGTATTTTATTACTGAAAACACCTCTCTGCTCTATACTTCGACCACAAACGTGTCGCTGATCACCTCGACCGCTCCGTTGATCACAGCGTTTCTTGTGGGGCTGATCTATAAAGAAGAGCGGCCGAACCGGTGGATCGTCATCGGCTCTGTGGTGGCCTTTGTCGGCGTCACTATGGTGATTTTCAACGGTGCGTCGGCCGACTCCCGGGTCGGTTTCAATCTGCTTGGCGACGGCCTGGCGATGCTTTCGGCTGTGTGCTGGAGCCTTTATTCGTTGCTGTTGCGCCGTCTGTCGCCGTTTTATTCCGCCATGTTCATCACCCGCAAGACTTTCTTTTATGGTTTTCTGACGGCGCTGCCGTTTCTTTACACGTCGGAATCCAGTTTTTCGTGGAGTGTGCTTGCCGACTGGAGCGTGTGGGTCAATCTGCTTTTCCTCGGTCTGATAGCCTCGTCGCTCGCCTTTGTGGTGTGGGCGGCGGTGGTGGGTCGTCTCGGGGCGGTTAAAGCCGGCAACTATCTTTATTTTCAGCCGATTGTCACTCTGGCTATCGCCGCGGTGATGCTTGGCGAGAAGATCACGTTCATGGGGCTTGGCGGGTGTGTGGTCACCATTGCGGGCATCTATGTCGGCGAGAGCCTTGCCCGCCGTGCCGAGTCACGATGTTGAGGCAAACCATAACGGCCTCAGTCGCGTTATAATCATGTAAAGACACCTTTCGTTTCAACTCAGACTATGAAATCTCTACGAACAGCAGTTCTGGCACTGGTTGTGTGTGCGATATCCTGTGTGGCATCGGCCCGTCCCACTGTCGGCCTTGTGCTCAGCGGAGGCGGAGCCAAGGGCATAGCCCATGTCGGAGTTATCAAGGCGCTGGAAGACAGCGGAGTGCCGATTGATTATATCACCGGAACGTCAATGGGAGCTATTGTGGGCGGTCTTTATGCCTGCGGCTATTCTCCCGAGCAGATGATGGAGCTGTTTGTTTCGGCGCAGTTTCTCAACGCATCGACCGGGCATATAGATCCTGACCGGGCATATTATTTCTCTCGGCCTCCGGAGTCGCCGCGCATGGCGTCGTTCGCGCTCAGCAATGACTCGATCGCCAAGCGGGTGCCCCAGAGCCTTATTTCGCCGCTCACCATGGACTATGAGTTTATGGAGATATTCTCGCCCTACAACGCCGTGTGTGGCGGCGACTTCGACCGGCTGATGGTGCCGTTCAGGTGCGTGGCGTCAAACTGCGAGGCCAAACGGCCTGAGGTGATGCGCCGGGGCAGTGTCGGCGCGGCCATACGCGCGTCGATGACTTTTCCGCTGGTGTTCAGTCCGATCGCTATCAACGACACCCTGATGTATGACGGCGGTATCTATGACAATTTTCCGGTCGACGTGATGGAGCGCGATTTCCATCCCGACATGATGGTGGGGGTGGACGTGCACACTCCGCAGCCATCGCCGGCGCCGACCGCCCTGAACCAGATCGACAATCTGGTCACTATGCCGCAGAGCTATGAACTGCCGGCCGACCGCGGGGTGAGGATCCACATCAATCTGACGGCCTTCAATCTGCTTGACTTCCCCAAGGCCAGGCAGATCTACGACGTCGGCTATCGGCGCGGTCTCGAGATGGTCGACAGCATCAAGGCCCGCTGTGGAGCGACGCGCGATCCCGCACAGGTGGCGGCTCGCCGGGCCGAGTTCAACTCGCGGTTGCCGCGCATGCGCTTCGGCAGTGTGAAAGTCACCGGCGGAAGTCCGGCGCAGAATGACTATGTGGAGGGTCTGTTCGGCCATCCGGAAAATGGAGTGTATTCTATGGGCCGCGTGCGCGACGGGTTTTACCATGCCATCACGACCGACGCATTCGCCAACCTTTATCCTGTGGCGTCGTATAACCGCGACAGCGGTCTTTTTGACCTGAGCCTGCGTGCATATCCCAAGGCGGCATGGCGGGTGGGCGTCGGCGGCTACATCACTTCGTCGACCACCAGCATGCTTTTTGCCGACGTCGACTATAATTCGCTGGGCAACACTCCGCTCGACGCCAATCTCGGCGGATGGCTCGGACAGAACTATTTTGCCGGACGGCTGATGGCCACTCTGCGTCTCGGCCCCGCCAGCCGCCCCTATGCCATGTCGGGCGAGGCGGTGGTGAGTCGCCGTCGATATAACCAGACCGACCAGATGTTTTATCAGCGTGTGACTCCGGATTTCGTCGACCATCTGGAGGCTTATGGCCGGCTATACTTCTTCAGCATGGCTCTGGGCCGCCACGCCAAGGGGTCGGTTTCGGGCGGATACGGTTATCTGCGCGACCGCAGCTATGATGCGTCGGGAGTGCGCCATGTCAGCAGCCAGTCGCTCTGGCAGGTGGCTCTGCGCTATGATTACTCCACTCTAAACTCCAAGAGTTATCCAACCGCCGGCATGAGCATACATGCCGCGGCCATGTGGATGCCGGGCGATTACCGCATCGACTATGGCGCCCGCATAAATTGCAGCCAGTTGCGCGTCAGGGGCGAGTTCAGCCGCTATTTCCCGCTGGGCAAGCATTTCGCGCTCGGCGTCAACGCTGACGTGATGCTGTCGAACCGCAAGCTGGTCGACGATTATTATGCAGCCATAACATCAGCCGAGACCTTCACTCCGACTCCGTCGGGCGACAATTCCTTCAACTCGGCTTTCCGTGCCAACAGTTTCGTGGCCGCCGGCATCCAGCCGATCTGGAAGATAGTGTCGAAATTGCAGTTGCGCGGCTATGCCGACGTGTTTCTGCCATGGCGCAAGATCGAGAACCACGACGGCCGGGCCGTCTACACCGGCGGTTGCTTCAACAAGCCGGAGTTTTTCGGCGAGCTGGCCGCGGTCTATGACTTTCCGTTTGCCGCGCTGAGCGTCTATATGAATTACCACACCGGCATTGACAGCGGTGTGCATGGCGGCGTCACCTTCGGCCTCTACATTCCCGCTCCGCAGTTCACCCGCTAAGGACAGTCCACGTCGAACACGGCGGTGTCCTCATATATGCACTTGTCTCCCTTGAAGCATCGGATCAGATATAGCGGTTCTTTCTGGCCGGGGCGGTCAATGGATGAGATCTCGCCGTCTTCATAGTAAGCGCCGACGCCTTCGATCCAATACCAGGAGTTGTCGATGGTCAGCATCCGTCGCGCCATGCCGTTTATCTGCACGATTTCCTCGCCGGTTACTTTCATGTATGTGCCGTCGGGTTTGCCGTCGGTATAGTGTTCGATCCGGTCGCCGATATATGCGCCAAAATCCATTGTCGGCACGAAACGTCCCTTTTCGTCAAGCTCATAGATGCGTCCGTCTTCCTCATAGGCCGCAGTGTAGGTTATGTCGGCATCGCGGTCTTTGGTGATGACCTGCAGCCTCACAGCTTTCCGACCGTTGACAATAGTGTCGCCGGCCACCGACACGAATTTGAAGTCTTTGACATAGGCGCTATAGTCTTCACGGTCAGAAACCTTTGGATGACGAACTTCGTATATCCACACCTTATCAGGTTCAAACATACTGATATACCCTGCCGGAGTTTTGGCATTGAGGTGAGGGTATACAATTGTTAGCATTGTAAATACTATAGATGCTATCTTGTTCATGATTAATATATTTATTATTCCTTGACAAGCCTGCAGAAGTCAACGGCCTCATTGTTGATAAATAGAGAAACGATATATATGCCCTGTCGCAGTGATGATACGTCTGTAGACGCTGTCTGATCTTCATACGAAACTGCGATCTCCTTTTCCATATTGCCGGTTAAACTTGTTATGACAAGTTTTGCTGCAGTTATCGGTTCGGCTAAATGTGTTGATATTGTGACTAAGCCGGTTGTCGGATTTGGTGAACAATTTAAAATTTTGTTTTCAGATTTGACTATTGCAGTCTGCCGATAACGGTTTTCTATTATTTGATCAAGTGTTATGGCTCGTTCTTCTATTTCTGCGTTAAGTTCCTGAATTGATTGTACTAATAATGGGATCAAGGCAATATAGTTTACGGATTTTAGGCCGTCTTCATTCGTGCTGACAATGTCAGGGAGAACTTCTTCCACTTCTTGTGCCAAAAAGCCATATTGTAGACGTGATTCCGTTTCAGGTAGGGTGGAGCGTTGAGAATAGGTGATGCCGCTATTATCAAAAGAATCAGAACATTGTTTCCATTTAAATGTTATCGGGCGCAATTTTAGCAGAGTGTTGATTTCGGAAGATAATGGCACTATATCTTCTTTTGCTTTTGCGTCAGATGTATTATGAACAGAAGCTACCTCAATTTTGTTATATATTTTTGCGTCTGGGTGATAAAAGACAATTTTATTTCCTGTGCCGTATATTCGTGGGTTATCGAAAATTAAATCAAATCTCAGAAACTTTGAAGAACCATAAGTCCATTTTATAGTTGGCCATTCATTGAGAATAATTCCGAATAGGTTTTCCTTAGAACTGTTTATGTTTAACACTCCTTTAGAATATTTGATCTGTGCCGCTGCTGAAGTTGGTATGACCGCAATGAGCAATAATAAAAATAAGTTTATGATATGTTTCATGTTAAGTCTATATTAGTATTTGAAGATTGGTGATTACCAGATGATTTTCTCTGAGCCTTTGATGTAGAGATGTCCTTTCTTAGGGTTTTCTACACGTCTGCCCATAAGGTCGTAAATCGGCATATCATCCTCAATAGTTGAATCGTCATAGGTTTCGTCAATTGAGGACGGAATCTGGGGTAATGTTATATCTGGATCATATATGATGCTTGGGTCATAGTCATTTATAGTGAAAACACATTTGTCTCCGTCGAAGAACTTGGTCGGACAATATGAGTCATAATTAATTCTGGATATTGGAGCCGGAAAAGAGTAAAAGCAGATGTGAACTCCATAAAACGCACCAATGCCTTCGATCCAGTAGTCGTTAGCGGAATAGGAGTGATCTGGTGTTGGCGTGAAAATATGAGATATACTCAACTTTTTCCTGTCTATGCCCTTGACATTGATGGTCTCTTGATTTGTTACGTGGATGTATTCGCCGGTAAAACTAAAATCCTCTTCTCCATTTCCTCCAAAGCTATATGTTTTTATCTTGTTCCCTTTTTTGAGAGACATATCGGTTTCTGTCACTGTCAGATCCCAATACTGATTATAGGAGTATGTTTTGCCTTTGTTCTCATATACATACCGATATTCTGCATCACTGCCTCTCTCGCTGCTGATGCAACGGATTATTTTTGCTTTATGCTTGTTCTTGCCTTTGCCGATAATTGTGTCTCCTACAACGGTGCTAAGGCAGAAGTTAGACGTTGTTTGGTAATACTCTTTTTGAGTTGACGGGTCATATTTCAGATGCAATACTTCTCCTATCCATTGGCGGCCGGGTGCATACTGTTTCAGATACTCCGTTTTGGCATATGCCGGACTGGTTATCAGAATGGCAGCGATAATTGTGAAAAATACGACTGATATTCTCATGTTATACTATTCTTTGGATAGCCGACAAAAATCGGTTAGTTCATTGTTTACATATAAAGAAACCATGCATAAGCCATTTTGCCAAGATGATATATCTATTGACGTATTGGGGTTGATATATGAAATTGCAGACTCTGTTTTATATTCACCTTTAATGCTTGATATAACCAATTTAGCAGAAGATACGTCATCTTTTAGTTGTGTTGAAATTGAAACAATACCGGTTGTTAAGTTTGGGACGCAACTAAGAATTGTATTATCTTGCGGTAACGGTTTTTGCAGAGTTTGTTGGCCGCTGGATAATTCTTCGATTGTCGTAGTTTGAGCTTCAATGATGCCTTGAAGTTCCTGAATTGATTGCACGAGTATTGGAATCAGTGCGATATAGTTTATCAATTTGGCTCCGCCTGAGCTGTTCTCTACAATGTCAGGTAGGACTTTCTCAACGTCTTGTGCTAGAAAACCATATTGAAGACTTGATTCTTCTGCTGGTCCATATGAAACTGTAGTCGAATCATTTTCGGATAATGTGTTATTTAAAACGCCATTTGTCATTGCATAAGACTCGTCGTTTTGGGTCTTCCAATGATATGACACCGGCTTTAGCTGCAATAATGTGTGCAATCCTGAGGTCAACGTTTCAATATCTTTTTTCGATCTTGCGTCGGAGTGATTAAGGACGCTTGCTACTTCGATGCTGTTGAATGTGCTTGTTTCGGTATTATAGAATACAATCTTATTTCCTGTGCCATAAAACCTAGGGTTTGCAGGTGCAAGATCTATCCACAAATAATTTTTTTCGTTTTTGCATGTCCATTTTAGTTTGTGCCATTCATTGATTATTAAGCCGAAGTTGTTTGTTTGTGATGTATTGATGTTCAGTTTGCGGTTAGAATACACGATTTGAGCGTCGGCCATGAGTGGTGTCATGGCAACGATCCATAATAGGAGTAATTTAAATTGTTTCATGATGTAGAGGGTGGTGTTATTTATTGTTAATGATTAATTCAACTGTTCTTTCGGCTTTTGTTTCAGATTCTATGATAACTTTATTTGCATTTAATGTTGTGTTGCCACTTTGATAAATAACAGGACCGGACGCATGTGATTTAGTTAGTGAAGACCCCATTATAATATGGTTCGCATCATATCTATTTGAGCCTGTAAAAGTTTCGTTTTGAAGAAGGAACCCGCTTTCAAGAATTTTAGGTATAAATCCAGGCTTGGTAATGCATATGCTGCATATAGTTTTTACGGGGAAATCTGTAACTGAAACGGATGATTTGTCTTTAAATACCTTGTAATAGGTTTTGCCATCATCGTTTTTGCTCATGATGCAAATACGGCAACCTTTCTCGCCAGCGCTGATTTTCATGGCGCCTGAAGTATAAGAGATCTGCACATTGCTAAATGATTTCGGTTGCTCAATAAAGATTGGCATTTCTGGATCTCCAATTGGATTTAAGGCAAATTGAGTCCATCTTTCTGTGCCATTTTTTGAACAAAGTGATATCATGGCTGCTTTTGCCGCAGCCACAGTTGCGCCAAAACTTTTCTCTTTGTTGTCTTTTGATAACAATTTTTTAAAAAATTGGATTTCGTATTGTATTGCAGCACCCTTTGACAAGTTCCGGGGTTTGTACCATGCTTCTCTAGAGCTACCAAGGTATGCAACTATTCCATTAAATTCACTGCGGATAAAACCTTCGCTTAAGCATGGGTCCGCTGAGTATTTTGCATTGTCAAACGCATTTGTATGACAGGCGGAAGTTACAACTAACGTATAAAATCCATTCCCTTTCCACTCTGGAGCTTGAGGCCATTGGGCTTCTAAGGTGTCATATCCAATGGTTTCATAAGGCAGTTCCCATTTCGTTTGTGTGCCGTGGGTTTCCATGGTCATAAAATTATAGCCTTGTGATAATTGAATAGATAGGTTTCTCGCATCGAGATAATTTAACCACGGATTTTCTATATCTGTACAGGTGTCACAGAATCTGACGCGTTCAAAATATTTTTTTAAACCGCCTTGATTATACAGAATATCAATTAGGGTTTCAGCTTCTTTCGGATTATGATAATACTTGTTTTCTTGCGTTTCAGTGGTTAATTGTGAACCACACATAAGGACTTTGTTGCTGAATTTGGGTGATTTCTCGTAGTTTAACAACTTGTTTGTGAATGCCCTTACGTGTTCTGCGGTTCGAACCGGAACTCGTGTTACATATATGTTCTGGCCCAGATTGATCTTGTCGGAAAGTTCCCCATATATGTTATCGTTATCTCCATTCCAATCAAAATCGCCTTTACTGAGACAAGCGTAATATAAGTCTGTTGGGATTTTATTGTCGCTGACAATGTTTTTTCTATCGTTGTTTTTGTCAACTGCTCCATAACAACCTTTTGTCGGCACCACAGTGTCATCGCCTCCAAGTAGCGCGTATTTAAGTTTGTTTTTAGTATAAAGATCTTTTAAGCATTGTTTAATTTTAAGAGGATTGCTTTTTCCATCGTATTTTGCATAGATCTCTTCTACGGTGATTGTTTTAGCGTATAGCCCTTTCGTTTTTTTCCATCTTATCAGAGGTTCGAACGCTGGTTTTAACTTCTGAGAAGTAATAATTACATAGTCAATAGGGTCTGTTACCTTTGGGGCGTATAGCGGATTCGGCATAAGTGAGTCAACAAAATTTTTGTTGAAAACAAAGCCTTTAAGCAAAGACCCTATTTCTGAATTTTCGTTGGGTATGCTTGACGAACAGCTTGGCGTAAGTGTGATTTCAAAATTAAATGAGTCAATGAAGTATAGATTCTTCTTTTGCGCATCATATACAAAAGGGCATACAAGAAAATGCAAGACTAGTACATTCTCCCAATTGCTTGACATGGCGTATTGGCAATTTGACAACGGATAAATCTTTGTTGTGTCATATGTTGGCTTGCTTTCTAATGTTTCATAAGGAATGTCGTCTGTTGATGTTGTTGCTGGTGTTTGAGCCAATGTGACATTGGATTTAATTAGTCTCCGTGTGAATGTGGGCCGTGAAGAAACGATGTCAAATGAATCAGGTACGGCAATGTCAATGGAAATTAAAGGAAGACCAGGTAATTCGCCCATTGGGTAGGACGATATGTATTCTTCGTTTAACGATTCAATCTCTAAGTATCCGCTACTGTTATTGGATAGCTTAAAATCGCTTTCTGAAAATGTAATGACGTATTTTTCTGTTTTATCTGCCGATGCAATGAGGCATTGGGTAAGCACAATTAGTAACAGACCTAATTTTTTCATGATTTAGATTGATTTAATTGGTGGTGTTAAGTGTGTGCAAATATAAGCATCTATTTTGGAAGATGCAAACAAATATGAAATTTTCTAAAAAATAAAAAAAAGCGGGTCAGCGGCGGATGAGCTTGCGGGCTGAGTCGAGGCGGAGCAGAATGAAGAGCAGGATGGTGAAGCCCCATAGCGACGATCCGCCATAGCTGAAGAAGGGCAGGGGTATGCCTATGACGGGGCATAGGCCGATGACCATGCCGACGTTGATGAGCAGGTGGAACATCAGGATCGAGGCCACGCAGTAGGCATAGACCCGCGCGAAGGTGGTGGGCTGGCGTTCGGCCAGCGAGATCACCCTGAGAATCAGGGCCAGAAACATGAGCATGACGGCGCTTGTGCCAATGAAGCCCTGCTCTTCGCCGATGGTGCAGAAAATGAAGTCGGTGTGTTGTTCGGGCACGTATTTCAGCTTTGTCTGCGTGCCGTTCAGGAATCCTTTGCCGGTGATTCCGCCCGATCCGATGGCGATCATTGACTGGTTGACGTTGTAGCCGGCGCCGCGCGGGTCGGCCTTGATGCCGAGAGCCACCAGAATGCGGTTTTGCTGGTGTGGGGCCATCTGGTCAAAGATCACGTTGACCGAAAACATGAACCCGACGCATCCGGCGGCGAATATCGAGCAGATGGCCAGGCGGCGCAGGTGCATGCGCAGCCATGTCACCACCAGATATATGGCTGCGGCCATGATTGCTCCGATCAGGATCCAGTCATAGGGGAGGGGCAGTTCTGCGGCTTCGAGCGCGAAGCATGTGCCGATGGCGACAGTGAAGAATCCGGCCAGGTTGCGCATTACCTCGAGCGAACGGGCATAGATGCCGCTAAGCAGCGTGGTGGCCAGCATGGTCAGGACCAGGACAATGAACTTGCCTTTGGCCATGTCGAGAATCTCGGCGTCGTTATATTTGACCGTCACCACAAACGTCACCACCGCCGCCAGCGCCGCTATGAGCACCATGCCGCTCATCCCTTCGCGATAGAGCACGAAAAATAGTGCGAGATAGGCCAGGGCCGAGCCGGTTTCTTTCTGAAGGTATATCAGCGCTATGGGCAACAGAATGATTCCTAGAGCTTTGGCATAGTTGTTGGACGAGGCGTTGAGCCGGAAGTTATATCCGTTGAAGAGCTTGGCCAGCGCCAGCGCGGTGGCCGTTTTGGCGAATTCGGCCGGCTGCAGGCTCAGCGGGCCGAACTTTAGCCATGAGTGCGAGCCTTTGATGTCGGGAGCGACGAAGATGGTAACCACCAGCAGCACCATCATCAGCGCATAGATCGGATAGGCGTATGTCTCGAAGAAGCGATAGTCAGTAAACAGTATTATCAGAGCGATGACCAGGCCAAGTCCGATCCAGCGTATCTGTTTGCCTGAAAATTCTGCGAACGAGAAGATCGAGGCGTGGTCGAAGTCATAGCTGGCGGCATAGATGCTCACTGCTCCGGCACACAGCAACAGCAGATATAGCGTCACCGTGATCCAGTCAAGCGACCGGAAGGCCGTCTGGCGTTCAATGGCGTGGTTTCCTGATCGCACGGAATTGCTTTGTGTTTGCGTTTAACATGTTGTTGACCAGGTGCTGTCGTTGTGGCGATATTTTCCCGGTCAGATATTTCTCGATCACCAGTGAGCCGATCGGCACTCCGAACGTGGCACCGAAGCCGCCGTTTTCCACATAGACTGCCACCGCGATCTGCGGATCGTCATATGGCGCGAAGCCGATGAAGGCCGAGTGGTCTTTGCCGTGGGGGTTCTGGGCGGTGCCTGTCTTGCCGCACACCTCGATGTCGGGCAGATTGGCCGTGCGGCATGTGCCGCCGGTAACTGCCATGCGCATTCCTTCAGCCACCAGCTCGAACCATTTGCGGTCAATGTCGGGGCTGTGGCGGCCGATTGCTCCGTCGGGCATCACGGTGTCCTGGATCTCCTTGACCACGTGTGGGGTTATATAGTGCCCGCGGTTGGCGATCGTGGCACACAGATTGGCCATCTGGAGCGGGGTGGCCAGCACTTCACCCTGGCCGATCGACACGGATATGATTGTGTTGGCGCTCCAGCGGCCTTCGCCATAGACTTTGTTGTAATACTGCGCGTTGGGCAGAAATCCGCGGCTTTCGCCCGGCAGGTCCACTCCGAGGCGGTAGCCATAGCCGAGCTGCACCAGATGGCGTTTCCACACCTCAAAGGCATCGGCGCTCGAACCATATTTGCTCCGGCGGTCAACCATGTTTTTAAAGCCCCAGCAGAAGAATGCGTTGCACGAAGTCTGCAAGGCCGGCTTCACTGCAATCGGCGAATAGTGACTGTGACATCCCACCCGCAGGCCACCGTTGATGTATCCGTGATAGCAGGGGTAGGGGGTGTCGGGCGTGATGATTCCCTCCTGAAGCAGAATCAGCGCCTGCCCGGGTTTGAAGGTTGAACCGGGGGGATACGTGCCCATTAGCGCGCGGTCAAACAGCGGATGGTCCTCGTTGTCGTTGGCCGTCAGTTTCAGATAATTTTTGCCTCGGTCGCGGCCGACGAGCAGGGTGGGGTCGTAGGTCGGCGACGAAACCATGCACAGCACTTCGCCGGTTTTGGGTTCGATGGCCACCACCGCGCCTATTTTGTTCACCATCAGACTTTCGGCAAACTGCTGCAGGCGGATGTCGAGGCTCAGGGTGAGATTGCGCCCCGAGTGCGGGTCTTTGTCGAATGCGCCGTCTTCATACCGCCCCTGTATGCGGCCGTAGGCGTCGCGCATCAGGATCTCGACTCCTTTGTCGCCGCGCAGATACTCCTCATAGCTCTTCTCCACGCCGAGGTCGCCGGTGTAGTCGCCAGGCTGGTAATAGTCATCGTTGTCGATGTCTTTCTTGTTGACTTCGCGAACGTTGCCCAGCACGTTTGCCGCCGCCAGATAATTATATTGCCGCAGAATTCGTTTCTGGGTATAGAAGCCCGGATAGCGATACAGCTTCTCCTGCAGCCGGCCATAGTCACGTGCCGTCAGATGCGTCATGAGCCGCTGTGGCGTATAGGCCGAATAGCCCGGGCTGCGCTTGATCTCGGCCATGCGTTCGTCAAACTGCTGGCGGGTGATTCCAACCGTGCGGCAAAAGTCGAGAGTGTCCACGCCCTTGATGTCGCGGGGAATGATCATCACGTCATAGGCCGGCTGGTTATAGACCACCAGCTCGCCGTTGCGGTCGTATATCAGCCCGCGGCTCGGATACTGGATCTTGCGCAGAAAGGCGTTGTTTTCGGCAAACGCCTTATACTTGTCATCGGCCACCTGGAGGGAAAACAGCCGCACAAGATATATGGCCACGATCAGCAGCAAAAAGCCGCCGATCACGTACTTGCGCTTCTCAAGACTATAATCCTTTCTCACAATGTGACAAAATAATTGACTTGGCCAATGGAAGTCACAAAGTTACAAAGAAACGCCCGAATCCACAAAAAAATCCGCCCCGGCTACAGGCCAGATCCGTTAAGAACCTGTCTATAATGATGTGTTAGTCTTGAATCAACTGTTGCCTTTGCTTAATCTGTACTTTACAACGCCCATAATGGCGTCAGCAACGTGGGGTTTGCTAGAATAATGTATTGTATTATCTGTGCTATATGAATATGTGTCTAACGTTGTGTCATTTATGAATTTATTGACTTGACGTATCTTGTAGCGGTTAGTATCAGCTAAGTATATCAAAATCACGTCACCAACGTTGATTTGCTCTCTAAGTGTCTTTTTTCGATTGATCTTAATAGCCAACCATTCATCTCCATTGTTTATGTCAATCTTGGACATGCAAGTACCGTTGACGCGCAAACGATGAAATGATTTAGTGTTTGCAAAAGTTCCGTCGGGCAATTTAATGACTCTTGATTTTGCTGTTAAAACAGGGCTTACTGAATCATGTTGTTCATCCGAGCTTCCTGCAAAAGCTGAATAAATAACGTCATTTTGGGGCGTAAGCCGCGGATAACCGTAGCAAACACAGATTGCGAGAAATATAAGTAGTATAAAAACTGATGACATGATTATCTTTCGTCTGAAACTAAAATTGGCGCACTAAATTCTACAAGTGTTTTTATTACAAACAAAAGCGCCAGAAGAATAACAAATAGAAGAATAGAAAAGTCATCCCAACAAAGAGGGAAATAAAGCGAAGAGTGTGCGTTGGTTGCGACTTTGCCACAATGAATGTAGATTGAGAGGGAAAGTAGTAATCCGGCCATTATAGACCATACAATAGACTTATGGAAATTGGTATTTTTGGCTGAATAGTCAAAAAGGAGCATAATAATGAGACCGATATTCACAAATAAAGATACGCTGCGAATATGCAGGCTTTGGAATTCAGATGCAAATGTCATATCCTTAGATACTATTGCTACCAATAAATCTGTATATGTAAAGAATATCATAAAACAAACCCATGAAAATGCTATCCATGTAGTTTTAGGGTCTGCTTTAAGTCTTGAAATGTATTGTTTAATCGTCATAGTGATGCAAAAGTAGTGAATTTTATTGAAATAACCAAAGTGGAACTATGTTGATGTTGTAAAACTGACTCATAATTATTGCGTTAAAAAACATTAAAACGGAAGGGCTGAGTCGTAAATTTGCTGGATTTTGCATAATTTTGTCAATACGACCGCATTGCAGAAGCCCGTGTCGCGGGCAAAGTGGGGCGGGCGGAGACAGAGGCCAAGCGAGGCCGCCTGTCGAATCATTTATGAAAGGCGTTTATCCGCGCTTGTTTTTTACATATGGAAACTTCGCAACTTTCTTACCCGGTAAAAACAGCAACGATAGATGCCCATGGATTGTATATCAATGTATGCAGTATTCTTGATAGAGAAAGAGTAATGTGTATGATGGTGTATAAATTTGCGTGGGCTTCTGCGTTGCTCGTTCTCCGGGTTGGGCAATGCGAAGGCCTCCATATGGGAACGTGCAACGATATGGTTCCCCACGCATTTCGCATTTAAACACCCACACATTCAAAAAAACATGTAGTAACTCACTCTCTTGAACGCGCACCGCCCAGGGGGACGGCCGCGGAGTCGGTCAGGAAAAACACCACTTTCTTTAACAACAGTTTATCGACATGAAAAAGCAGCTGACTCTTCTGGCCGCATGTGCCCTTGTGGGTGCCGCAGCCGCTAACGCCACATGTTGGCGCATCAACCCCAGCCCGTTCGCCAAAGCCCAGTTCCAGACCGTGGCCGAAGCGATGGCCGACATCAACGTCCTCCCCGGCGACACCCTTCTCATCGATCCTGGCAAACATGGCGATGTGGATGTGAGAAGTCGTGATAATATGACAATCATCGGCACCGGATATTTTCTTGACAAGAATAAAGCATGGGCTGAATCACAGTCTTCTGTGGTGAACTATGTTTATTTAAGTGCTGGTTCAAAGATAGAAGGATGTGATGCTGCGTACATAAGTTCAAGCAACAATGGAGGGGTGACTGTTTCAAGGTGTAAAGCCCCTTCAATCAGTATCAGTGGAGCGAATCATCTCGTTGAAGGCTGTTTTGTTAATACTATATTAGGTGGGAACAACTGCGTGGTTAGGAATAATATCGTCCAACATTATTTAAATGGCCAATCAGGATGTATAATTGAAAATAATATAGTCTGTGGTTCTGGATATTCCTCATATCAATATAATTTGATAAGTGACGTATCTAATTCAACAATACGGAATAATATATTTATAAATACATTAACAGGATTTGACAGCAATCAAGTACCAAACGCTTGCAAAATTTACAGTTCTAATTGCACTAATAATGTGATTCAGAATAATGTGTATAGCGTGGCTGAGAGGTATGTTAATACTTCGGATCTGTTTAAAGGCTACCCCAACAACTATTATGTCGGCGCCACAGTTGAAAACACTTTTGTGAACGAGGGTTCCGACGACGCCAAGTGGCAGCTTCTCGACTCTTCGGCTGCAAAAGGTGCTGCAACTCATGGCGGTGATTGCGGCGCGTTTGGCGGAGCAACGCCCTATGTGCTGTCGGGCATTCCGATGTTCCTGCCTCACATCACCGAGGCTCTGGTGCCTGCCAAGCCCACCGACGGCAAAATCACAGTGAAACTTAAAATCGAAAATCAAAATGAATAAGACGATGCTGGCAAAACTCCGTCTTTGCCGCGTCGTTCTGTCGCTTCTTCCGCTGATGCTCTGCGCTTTGCCCCTTTCCGGGCAGGCGCGTGGCGAATATTTCTGGAACTCTGATCCTGGAATAGGCCGGGCCAGCAGGATGGTGCACGACGGAGAGACCGACGGTTATCACGCTTTCACCATCGACGCCTCGTCGCTCCAGCCCGGCATGAACATGTTGGGCCTCAGGGCATATAGCGGCGGTCGGTGGACGCAGACGTATTATAGCCTTGTGATGGTCGAGGCCGACCCCGCGGCAGTAAAGTGGTCGGGCGAATATTTCTGGAATTCAGATCCCGGAGTGGGCAAAGCCACGCCGCTGCCCATGGACGGAGCGGCCGGCGGCCAGATTGTGGCCGAGATTCCGGCCGGCGCGCTTGGATCCGGCGCCAACACTCTGGGTCTCAGAGTCAACTCTGGCGGTGTGTGGTCGCAGACCCACACCTATCTGGTGGCTGAGCCGGCCGATCCTCAGGCGGCAGACTGGCGCGCCGAATATTTCTGGGACGATGACCCGGGCGTCGGGCTGGCCACTCCGCTCGGAGTTGCGCTCGGTGCTTCGGGTGGAATGGTCGACGTGGAGTTGCTGACCGACGGCCTTGCGCCCGGACAGCACACCATCGGCTTCCGCACATGCTCGGGCCGCGCATGGTCGCCGACTGTGACCAGCATAGTCACGGTCAAGGACAACCGCCGCCTGGAGATCATCGGCGCCGAATATTTCTGGGGCGCCGATCCCGGCTTCGGCAATGGCACGCCGGTCGATATCAAGCCGGGCGAGGCCGTGGCTGTTGAAGATCTGGAGATAGATTTCCCGCAGACCGTAGCCGATGAATACGTATTGAGTTTCCGTGCCCGTTCGCCTCAGGGCTGGGGCACAACGGTTACCCGAGTAATCCCCCATCTCTATGTCGGGTCCGTTGAACTGAAATCCGAGTCATCGCTGCTGCCGGTGGGTGAAACCATGCGGATTGAAGCGGAAATCACTCCGGCCGATGCGTTTGTGGCCGATGTGGTGTGGAAGTCGTCTGATCCGACAGTGGCAACGGTGAGCGCCGATGGCGTGGTGACCGGCATAGCTCCCGGGCAGACGGAAATCTCGGCCACATCCATCGACGGCACAGAGGTGGTCGGCACAATGTCGCTGACCGTGCTTGTGCCAGTGAGAGAAATCGCCCTGTCGCAAAGCGAACTGACTCTGGAGGTGAGCCGCAGTGCCACTCTGACAGCCACGCCCACACCCGCTGGCGCCACCAATGCCAAAGTGCTCTGGAGCGTCGAAGGCGATAACTGCGTTACCGTCAGCGATGAAGGCGTGGTCACCGCCACCGCTCCGGGCGAAGCCACTGTGGTGGCCACCGCTGCCGACGGCTATGGCTCTGCCGCCTCATGTCTGGTCCGTGTGATTCATTTGCGCGGCGATGCCGACGGATCTGGCGCTCTGGCTGTGAACGATGTGGTGCTCACCGCCCGTGGCGTGGTGGGCGATATTGACCGCAAGCTTGTCATGGAGGCTGTCGACATGAATGCCGACGGAAATCTGACTGTGGGCGACCTCGCCATGGTGGTTGGTGCTGTGCTTGACTACACCGCCCTCCCGGCCGCGCTTGCTGCCCACGCTCCCGCTCTTGACGCAGATGGCGGGCAGCTCGACCTGTGGGCCGACGGCATGACTGTGGCGGTGATGCCGGCCGATTATACGCGATTCTGCGGTCTGCAGTTCGATGTGGCTGTGTCCGACGGCCTTTCGGTCGGCGATGTGCAGCTTGCCGAAGGCGTGGCCGACGGTCATTCCGTGGCTCTTGCTGTTAATGGCCGGTCGACAAGGGCGCTGTCATATGCCACTGCACCGTATCTGCCCTCGGCCGACGGAACGGTGGCCCGGATTATGCTCTCCGCCGCCTCGGCCGACGAAGCCGGAGAATATGTGGTCGACGTGACAAATGTGATGGCTTCGGATGTCGACGGCAATCTCTATCGCCTGGCCGACAGAACTATAACCGTGGTCTATGACCCGATGAGCGGACTGCGCCGCGTTGCTGCCGACGGGCTGGAGATCAGCGTCGATGGTCACACCGTGACGATCGAGTCGCCGGCCGACACTGTGGTCACGTTCACCGACATGCGTGGCATCAGCCGCCGGATTGAAATCAACGCCGGAACCAACACCATGACAGTCGGCGCCGCCGGGGTCTATGTCGTTGACGGTCAAAAAATCATAATCCGATAAAAGCAAACCAATGAAACCAATAAGATTGATAATCTCCATGGTCGTGCTCCTCACTTGCTGGAGCGCGGCCCTGGCTGCGCTTGACTTCCCGTCGGTGCCGGCATATACGCCAGGCAAGAGCAGCGCTCTGACCGTCGGAGCCTCAACTCCGGCCGGAACGTCGGCTCTTCAGTTCACTGTGACGCTGCCCGACGGATTCTCTCTGACCAGCACCACTGTCACCCTTGACAAGTCGCGTGCCACGGATCACACATATCGTATGAACAAGATCTCCGACACATCATATAAATGCGTGATCTACTCCAACTCCAACACTCCGTTCGCTTCCGGCTCAGGCAGCCTGTTCTCGCTTCCTCTCAAGGCGGCCGCGTCGGCCAAGAAAGGAAACTATGCGCTGAAATTCACCGAAATAGCAAGCTCCGACGCCACCGGCCGGGAGACTGCGATGCCTGACGTGGCCGTTGACCTGCCTGTGGTTATTCTCGCGTCGTCAGTCTCGATCATCCCTTCGTCGGTCTCTGTCAATGTTGGCGAGGAGGTAAGACTGAGCGCCGAGGTCACTCCGGCCGATGCCGACCAGACGGTGGAATGGAAATTGTATAATAGCACCGCAGGCAGATATGTGAGCATCAGTGAAGACGGCGTGGTCAGAGGTCTGGCCCGTGGTTCGGCGCGCGTGACGGCGACAACCGTCGACGGCACCGGCCGCAGCGCTTCATGCACCGTCACGGTCAATGACGTGAAAGTCACGGCGCTGACCCTTAACCGGGAGTCGATGGAACTGCGCCTTGGCGCAATCGTCCGGCTTTTCGCCGCCGTGGCGCCGGATAATGCCACTGATAAAAATGTGACATGGTCGAGCAGCGCCCCGGGCGTTGTGACAGTGGATTCCGAGGGCTATGTGACTGCGAAGTCGCAGGGCACTGCTGTGGTCACCGCCACTGCGGCCGATGGCTCCGGAGTGAAGGCCGAGTGCCGCGTCACCGTTCTGGCTCCGCTGGTTTCGTCGCTGACTCTCAGCGACACAGAACTTTCGCTGCGCGTCAGAGACACCGCCAGACTTACGGCCACGGTCGGCCCTTCTGGCGCGTCGCAGCAGTTGACTTGGAGTTCGTCGGATCCGGCAGTAGTTTCGGTTGACGGCACCGGCAATCTCACTGCTCACTCAGAGGGAAATGCCGTTATCAGAGTGTCGGCCACCGACGGCTCAGGGGTGAAGGCCGAATGTCGCGTCGCAGTAGCTGCCGCGCTGGTCTCGTCAGTCACCCTCAACCGCACGTCGGTCGGACTCCGGCTCGGCGAATCTGAGGTGCTGAGCGTCACCGTCTTGCCTGACTATGCCGGCAACCGCGCTGTGGTGTGGTCGTCGTCTGACGAGGCGGTTGCCACAGTCGACCAGAGCGGCCGGATCGAGGCCGTCGGTCTCGGCACCGCCACCGTCACCGCCACTGCGGCCGACGGTTCTGGCGTCAGCGGAAAATGCGTGGTGACCGTTTCCCGGCAACTTGCGTCGAAAGTAACCATCAGCCAGACGGAACTGACAGTCAGAGTGTATGACTCGGCCCGTCTTTCGGCCACGGTATCTCCTGCCGACGCTTTGCAATCGGTTGACTGGTCGAGCAGCGCTCCGGGCGTTGTGGAAGTTGATTCCGAGGGCTATGTGACTGCGAAGTCGCAGGGCTCCGCCGTGGTCACAGCCACTGCGGCCGATGGCTCAGGGGTGAAGGCCGAGTGCCGCGTCACCGTTCTGGCTCCGCTGGTTTCGTCGCTGACCCTCAGCGACACAGAACTTTCGCTGCGCGTCAGAGACACCGCCAGGCTCACGGCCACGGTCGGCCCCTCGGGCGCGTCGCAGCAGTTGACCTGGAGTTCGTCAGATCCGGCAGTCGTTTCGGTTGACGGCGCCGGCAACCTCACTGCTCACTCAGAGGGAAATGCCGTTATCAGAGTGTCGGCCACCGACGGCTCAGGGGTGAAGGCCGAATGTCGCGTCGCAGTAGCTGCCGCGCTGGTCTCGTCAGTCACCCTCAACCGCACGTCGGTCGGACTCCGGCTCGGCGAATCTGAGGTGCTGAGCGTCACCGTCTTGCCTGACTATGCCGGCAACCGCGCTGTGGTGTGGTCGTCGTCTGACGAGGCGGTTGCCACAGTCGACCAGAGCGGCCGGATCGAGGCCGTCGGTCTCGGCACCGCCACCGTCACCGCCACTGCGGCCGACGGTTCTGGCGTCAGCGGAAAATGCGTGGTGACCGTTTCCCGGCAACTTGCGTCGAAAGTAACCATCAGCCAGACGGAACTGACAGTCAGAGTGTATGACTCGGCCCGTCTTTCGGCCACGGTATCTCCTGCCGACGCTTTGCAATCGGTTGACTGGTCGAGCAGCGCTCCGGGCGTTGTGACAGTGGACTCCGATGGCTATGTGACTGCGAAGTCGCAGGGCACTGCTGTGGTCACAGCCACTGCGGCCGATGGCTCCGGAGTGAAGGCCGAGTGCCGCGTCGCCGTTCTGGCTCCGCTGGTTTCGTCGCTGACCCTCAGCGACACAGAGCTTTCGCTGCGCGTCAGAGATACTGCCAGGCTCACGGCCACGGTCGGCCCTTCTGGCGCGTCGCAGCAGTTGACCTGGAGTTCGTCGGATCCGGCAGTCGTTTCGGTTGACGGCGCCGGCAATCTCACTGCTCACTCAGAGGGAAATGCCGTTATCAGAGTGTCGGCCACCGACGGATCCGGCATCGAGGCCGAATGTCGCGTCGCTGTAGCCGCCGCGCTGGTCTCGTCGGTCACCCTCAACCGCTCGTCGGTCGATATGTCGCCCGGCGAATCCATGAGGCTGACCGTCACCGTCTTGCCTGATTATGCTGGCAACCGCGCTGTAGTGTGGTCGTCGTCCGACGAGGCGGTTGCCACAGTCGACCAGAGCGGTCTGATCGAGGCCGTCGCTCCCGGCACCGCCACCGTCACAGCAACCTCTGCCGACGGCACCGCCATCTCCGACTATTGCCAGGTCAATGTGGAGCACGGATCTGCAATTGTTTCGGCTGAAGATGCCGGACAGGAAGTGTCTGTGACGGTCGACGGACGTGACATAATTGTTGACGGAGTGTCGGCCGACGAGGTTGTCCGGGTGATCAACTCCTCGGGACTCATGGTCTATAGCGGGCGCGGAACCCGCGTCGGCGGGCTGTCGGCCGGATTTCATCTGGTGATTGTCGGCTCGCGGGCCTATAAAGTCATATTGCGATAATAGCCCTGAAAACACACACATACGCGTAATAATGGCTTTCCTTCGGGAGGGCCATTATTTATGAAAGCAGGTCAGGAAGTGCGGTCAGAGGCGGTCGCGGCGGCGTGAGGAGCGCGATGACGAACGGTCGGTCAGGCTGTCGATGGCTATGATCAGCATGGAAGTGAGCAGTGTCGACGCCACTACGCGCGCCATCAGCAGCCCGGGGTTGAAAAATGACAGCGATTCGATGAAAAAGATGAGCAGGCTGAACATCAGCGACATGGTCAGCACATATTTGGCGTATGCGGCCGGTCCCATGGAGCGAAGCGACGGTTGCGGGCCGTTGATGTCTTCGTCGCGCGACACATACAGGCGCAGCACCGTGTGGCGTGACGCGCCGATGCAGGTGCAGGCCAGCGAGTTCATGCCCGGAGTGTCGGAGAAGATGTCGACGGCCAGTCCGATCAGAAACGACAGCGCGATGACGCGGCTACCGTCGAGGGTGACCGGAAGGCGCAGAATGAAGTATATGAAAACAAACGCCAGAGCCACGCTGAACAGCGCTATATGATTGAAAATTATTGATTGCGTGATGACCAGCATCACGAACATCATTGCGAATTGCAGAACGGTCTTTGTCATAAATCACACAAAATTACTCAATTCCTCCCAATCCGCCAAAAGTTTTTGTCTGCCATCAGTCAGGAGTGTGTACAATGATTTGGACGCTTTAATTTAAGAGTTTTTCACGAAAATTCAGTATATTTGCAAGTTAATTGAACCAGCAAGTACAGATAAATCAATTATAAATTTATGAGAATCAAATTGTTACTCTTGATGGTGATCGCGGCTGTGATGCCTGTTCTGGCTCAGACGGCCTCGCTTACGGGCACGGTCACCGATGCATCTACGGGACAGCCTGTGAGTGGCGCTACCGTGATGCTTCGTGATCAGGGACTCTCTGTCACTACCGGCGCCGCCGGCGATTTCAAAATTTCAAATGCCAGACCTGGTTCCGACCTGCTTCTGGTGTTGGTCTATGGCTATAACGACGCTGACCGCGAGGTGACTGTGCCCGCCGGAGGCAATGTCGAACTCGGTCGCATCGCTCTAACGGCGTCGGGCAATATGATGGCCGACCTCTACGAAGAGCAGGCCGATCAGCTTTTCGACGAATCGGCGCTCGACGACGAAGAGTCGGCGGCTCAGGCTATTGCCGCGCTGACCGGCGCGAGCGACAATATCTATTATAGCGCCGCCAGCTATAATTTCTCGCCGATGTATTTCAACATGCGCGGCTATGACTCGCAGTATCAGACAACGTATATCAACGGTTTCGTGATGAATGACCCCATCCGAGGCCGTTTTAATTATTCAAGTCTCGGAGGCATGACTTCGCGCGCATTCCGCAACCGCACCACCTCGATCGGCTTGCAGGCTTCGGCCGTGGGCATGGGCGGAATCGGCGGCAGCACCTCCATCTCGACCATCACCGCCGACTATGCGCCGGGCTTCAACGGTTCGCTGGCCTACACCAACTCGAACTATATGCTCCGCGCCATGGCCACCTATGCCACCGGTATCAACAGCCATGGCTGGGGCGTGACCGTATCGGCCATCGGCCGCTATGCCAATGAGGGAGTGGTCGACGGCACTTTCTACAACTCAATCGGCCTGTTCCTCTCGGTCGAGAAAGAGATCAACAAGGCCCACTCGCTGACTCTCTCGCTCTATGGCGCCCCGACCCAGCGTGCGGCCGCCCGCGCCACAGTGCAGGAAGCTTATGATCTTGCTGGCGACAATCTCTACAACCCGTCATGGGGATGGTATGAAGGCAAGAAGCGCTCCGACAACATCCGCGAGCAGTTCGATCCCACCGCCATGCTCAACTGGATCTACAAAGCCGGTTCAAACACCACTCTCAACACCGGCGTAATGTATCGCATGAGCTTCTACAACTCCACCCGCATCGAGCGTCTGGCCGGATCTGATCCCCGTCCCGACTATTTCCACTATCTCCCTTCCTATTACTATAATGAAGGAGAGCCCACAATGCAGAGCGAATTCCTCCGTGAGCAGTGGCGCACCAACGAGGATGTGCGTCAGATCAACTGGAACCGTCTATATGAGGTCAACGCCCTCAACAACTATCACAACACCCTTGTGAGCGACCCGTCAAAACAACTCGGCTCGGACTATATCCTGGAAAACCGCTGGAGCAACCTCTATCAGACGCAGGTGGTTTCCGTGCTCAACCATCGCCTCAATTCGGTGATGTCACTCCAGGCCGGCGTGAGCGCGGCATACTCATTGCAGCAGAACTACAAGACCGTGCGCGATCTGCTCGGCGGCGAATTCTGGGTAGACCTTGACGGATTCTCTGACCGTGAAGTGTCGCGTGCGCCAGACCAGATGCAAAACGATCTCGACAACCCCAACCGCCGGGTCGGCGAGGGCGACAAGTTCGGCTATAACTATGACTATCACGTATATCAGGTGCGCGGATGGCTGCAAAACACCATCAACACCGCCCATTGGGACGTGAACTATGGCCTGGAACTCAACTACACGCAATTCCAGCGCAACGGACACATGCGCAACGGCCGTTCGCCGCAGAATTCCAAAGGCTATGGCCAGACACACCGCTTTGACAACGGTGCATTCAAGGCCGGAGCCACCTACAAACTCGACGGACGCAACTACTTCATGCTGAATGCCGAATACGGCACCAAGGCTCCTAACGTCTATGACTCTTACATCTCTCCGCGCGTCAAGGACGACGCCGTGGCCGGCCTGCAGTCGGAGCGCATCCTCTCGGCCGATCTCACTTACGGATGGAGCTATCGCCGTTTCCGCGGCAGCGTCACCGGATTTGCCACCGAGATCAATGGAGCCACGGAAAAGACAATGTTCTATGACGATACCTATGCCACCAATGTCAACTATGTGATGACAGGTGTGCGCAGAGTATATAAAGGTGTGGAAATCGGCATGGCCTTCAAGATCCTCCCGTCGCTGACACTCTCGGCCGCCGGAACCGTGGCTTCCTACAGATATAAAAACAATCCAATGGGCACACGTAACTTCGACAACGGTGCAAGAGCCGATACCACACAGACCGTCTACCTGAAGAACATGCACGTCGGCGGAACTCCGCAGACCGCCTTCAACGTCGGACTTGACTGGGCCGCTCCCAAAAGCTGGTTCTTCAACGTGAACGCCTCATGGATGCGCGACGCTTATGTGAGCCTGGCTCCGAGATATCACGAAGCGCTGCCCGACCTCTGGCAGAGCTATCCCACCGAGGAAGAACTGCTGGCCAAGATCCGCGAAATCTCTACCCAGCCCAAAATGAACAACGCTTTCGTGCTCAACGCTTCGATCGGAAAGGTCATCTATATCAACCGCAAGATGAGCCTTAACATCAACCTCAATCTCAACAACATCACAAACAACCGCAACATCATGACCAATGCCTATCAGCAGGGCCGTCTCGACAACAAAAACTGGGATGTCAACCGCTATCCCTATCGTCTCAGCTATGCTCAGGGCTTCAAGGCATATCTCAATGTGGGAATCCGTTTCTAACCACACCATTATATATTATATATAGAATAACAGATATATGAAACTGCATAAACTTCTCCTTGCATCAGCTTTGACTGCCTCATTTGCGGCAGCTCTGTCTTCTTGCACCGAAGATCCTGAAATGCCACCTATGGTCACGCCGGTTGCGCCGGACCTCGACAAAGTAAACACCACCCTGCTCGACCTCAAGACCGCCTACTGGGCCTCTGACCGGAATTATGTCAAGGAAATCGGTCTGACTGAAGAGGGCGAGCACATCTATGTCAGAGGTCGCGTGGTGTCCAGCGATGCCTCGGGAAACATCTACAAGTCAGTGGTGCTGGCTGACACCACTGCCGCTCTGGCAATAGCCATCAACGGTTATGACCTCTTTGAAACCTATCAGTTCGGACAAGAACTTGTGATTGACATGACCGGCCTGAAAATCGGCGGTTACAACGGGCTGATGCAACTCGGCGGCGAAGGCGAATACAACGGTGCCCCATCCATGACTTTCATGGACTCCGAACTTTTTGCCGCCCATGCCCAGCAGAACGGCCTGGCCAAACCGTCGATGGTAGACACCCTGCTGGTCACCATACCGCAAGTCATGAACTATAAGGCCGACCAGGCCGGACTCATCGGCTGGCAGAGCCAGCTGGTGCGCGTCGACTCCGTCAGGTTTGAAGACGCCGGACAGGCTTATGCCCCCGACGGCAACTCCAACCGCTACGTCATTGACGCCGACGGCAACCGCCTGCTTGTGCGATGCAGCAGCTATGCCTCCTTCGCCAAAGATATCATCCCGTCTGACTATGGCTCCCTGGTTGGTATACTCAGCTATTACGGATCAGACTGGCAGATGCTGATGATCGATGGCGACAGCGCCATCGGCTTCGATGATGCGTCGGAACCCGGCAATCCCGATGAGCCCGGCACCGCCGAAGGCAACGGATCGGAAGAGAACCCCTACACCGTGGCCGACGTGCTCGCTCTCGGCAGCCCCGGCTCTACCGCCTGGGTCAAGGGCTACATCGTCGGCTCCGCGGCCGACAAGACCGCCGACTCCTTCACCACCGCCACCGGCGCTGCAGCTTCCGGCACAAACGTGTTCATCGCAGCCGCTCCCGACGAAACCGACTACAACAACTGCCTCCCCGTGCAACTCCCAGCCGGTTCTGTGCGCGATGCCGTCAACCTCCAGGCCAACCCCGGCAATCTGGGCAAGGAACTGAGCATAAACGGATCGCTTGAAAAATACTTTGGCCTGCACGGTGTCAAGTCTGTCACTGCCTTCAAACTCGACGGACAAGGTTCCGGCGACGAGCCGGTGACTCCTCCGGCTGGCGACCCCGTCACTTCGCTCGACGTCAATTTCGAAGGCATAACCGCCTTCTCCCAACTGCCCGGCTGGACCACGGTCCAGGCCCAAGGCTCCAAAAACTGGCGCGTTTACAATTACACCCAGGGTAACAACACATATGCGCAGGTGACCAATTATAATGGAGGCAGTGAGTCCGCCGCCGACGAAGCCTGGCTCATCACCCCGGCGCTCAACGTCGACGGCATGGCCAGAAAGATCTTCTCGTTTGAAAGCTCGGCGGCCTATCAGGGCGATGACGTGCTCGAGGTGTTCGTGCTCAGCTCGGCCGATCCAAAGACAGCCGCTCTCACCAAGCTCGACGCCCATATCGCCACTTCAGTGGCCGACGGCGGCACATCGGCCGGCGGCACCAGCCCCTACAGTGTCTATGAACCGTCAGGCGAACTCTCGCTGGCCGGTTTCAGTGGTGTCATCTATGTAGGCTTCCGCTACTCCGCTCCCGCCGGAATGAACTTCCACACCTATTGCGTTGACAACATCGTGGCCGAATAACCACATCAACATCCAGACATAAATGACAATGAAGAAATTCACAAAATATATGGCGGTATCGGCCCTGGTGCTCTCGGCCCTTTCCGCCTGTCAAGACGATTTCGACAACGAAAGCCCCAAGGTGCCGGTGGCCACTCTCGAGGCTAACACCACGATAGCCGAACTCAAAGAGGCTTTCTGGGCCGATTCGCTCAACTATTCCCATCCGGTGGGTGTGCGTGAGGACGGTTCGCATTATATCGTCAAAGGCCGTGTGATCTCCAGCGACAATGCCGGAAATATCTATCGCGCTTTCTATTTTGCCGACGAAACAGCTTCGCTCTGCGTCTCGCTCAGCGGATACGATCTATGGCTCACTTATCGTCCCGGCCAGGAGATTGTGATCGACGCCACCGGCCTCTGGCTCGGAAAGTATCGCGGCCTCCAGCAGCTTGGCGCTCCAAAATGGGAATTCGACCGCCAGCAGACCACCTCGTCATTCATGAGCACTGCTTTGTTCACTCCCCATGTGCAGTTCAGCGGGATGCCCGACGTGGCCGCCATCGACACTCTTGTGCTCAAAGAAAAACCGGCTTCGGCCAAAGAAGATCAGATCCGCTGGCAGGGTCAGCTTGTGCGCTTCAACAACGTGGCTTTCGCCGCTAATGCCGACGGAATCGAGACTCTGTGCGACGAGTTCCAGTCGAGCGGTTATACCCAGAAGATCGATCTGCCCAATAGCGGAGGAACCATCGACGTGCGCACCAGCGGCTACTGCGACTTCTGGAACATGAAAGTGCCCTCCGGATCGGGCGACGTTGTCGGTATCCTCAGTTATTATAACTCCGGTTCCAGCGGCGACTGGCAGCTCATGCTCATCGACCCCGAAGGCCTGATGAACTTCGGCAACCCGACTGTCGAGGGAGACAAGGAGCATCCCTACACCGTCCGGCAGGCCATTTCGTTCGCATCGTCGGGCCGCACCGAAAACGGATGGGTCGAAGGCTACATTGTAGGCACCGTGGCTCCTGAAGTCACCGAGGTGACCAAAAATGAAGACATCCAGTTCTCCGCGCCCTTCATCATGGCCAATACTCTGGTCATCGCCGATTCGCCCGATTGCCGCGATTTTGCCGAATGCCTCCTTGTCAGCCTTCCCGAAGGCTCTCTGCTCGAGTCTGCCGGCAACCTTGTCGACAATCCTGAGCTGCTCGGACGCAAGATGGGCATCGACGGCCGATTCGCCACCGATCTCGGCATGGCCGCAGTCAAGGGCTATGCCGGCAAGGCTTCCGAATTCTTCATCGAAGGCGTGGAACTGCCCGAAGATCCCAGCGGCGCCATTGCCGACGGCGACGGTTCGCAGGCTTCGCCCTACAGCCCCGCCCAGGTGCTCAAACTCGGCAACCCCGGCACCACCGCCTGGGTCAAGGGCTACATCGTCGGCTCCGCGGCCGACAAGACCGCCGACT